>NZ_LDVA01000268.1:0-93469 GCF_050768715.1 Burkholderia sp. ZZQ-2
AGCCACCGCCGCGCGTCTTGCCGCGGCCGGCCCGGCCACACCGGCCCAGCCGACGCACCGGCTCCCGGCGGCCGCCCACGCGCAGGTCGCACGCTCGGAATCCGGGTCCACCGATCGTTGATGCCATCCAAGGGGACACTCATGAAATCCGCCTACTTCGTATTCGTGCGCCGTGCGGCGCTCGCCGCACCGCTCGCCTTCGCGCTTGCCGGCTGCATGTCGTCGACCCCGGTGTGGGACACCCGCTTCGGCGAATCGGTCCGCGCCGTGACGCAGGCCCAGATCATCGACCCGCATGCCGCCGAACACGCGGCCGCGACGACGGTGGTCGACGGCGGCGCGGCAGCGTCGGCGCTCGACAACTACGAAAAGTCGTTCAAGCAGGTCGATCCGCCCGCCAATGCGTTCGTGATCGGCATCGGCAAGGCCACCCAGTAACGACGGCACGCTCAGGGAGAACGCCATGAACAGCGCAGCCCGCTATCCGAAAGTCATGCGTCGCAGCCTGCATCGCCAGCGCGGTGCCGTCGCGATCATCGTCGGTCTCGCACTGGCGGTGATGATCGGGTTCGTCGGTCTCGCGCTGGATCTCGGCAAGCTGTACGTCACGCGCAGCGAACTGCAGAACAGCGCCGATGCATGCGCGCTGTCGGCTGCGCGTGACCTAACTTCAGCCATCAGCCTGTCGGTGGCCGAGGCGGACGGTATCGCCGCCGGCCACCTGAATTTCGTGTTTTTCCAGAACAAGTCGGTGCAGATGTCGACGAACGCGAACGTGACGTTCAGCGATTCGCTGTCCAACCCGTTCCTGACGAAGAGCGCGGTCACGACGCCGGCTAACGTCAAGTACGTGCAGTGCACCGCGACGCTGAGCAACATCGCGCACTGGTTCATCGAGGTGCTGAACGTGCTGCCCGGCACGAAGCTCGCGAACGCGGCGGAGGTGTCGGCCAGCGCGATCGCGACTGTCGGCGGCGGGCAGACGACCTGCGCGATTCCGGTGTTCGTGTGCCGCGCGGCGGGCGCACCGGCGTACAAGGTCGGCGACTGGATCACGTCGCCGTCCGGGTCGTCGTCGACCTACGGCCCCGGCAGCTTCGGCTGGGCCGCGCTCGACGGCTCGACGAACGAAACCACCCTGGCCGGCGAGCTGTCGGGCAACACCTGCAACATCACGAGCCCGCCGGACCTCAGCACCACGGGCCTGAAGTCCGCGTCGCTGCGTGCCTGGAATACGCGCTTCGGCATCTATACGAACGGCGCGAACGGGTCGAGCGGCCAGCCCGACTTCACCGGCTACGCGTACGTCGGCCCTAACTACGGGCCGCCCGGAACGGCCGGCATCAAGGGCGACGCGTACACGCAGTTCGTCGCCGACCGCGCGAGCTTCAAGCCCTACCAGGGCGACGGCGCGCCGCCGTCAGGCAGCGGGATTTCGACCAACGGCACCGCGACGGCGAGCAATTACCAGACCTTCGGCGGCGACCGCCGCGTTGCGCTCGCGCCGGAGGGCGACTGCTCGACGCTGAACGGCAATAGCGGCAAGGTGCACGTCACGCAATGGGATTGCGTGCTGATGCTCGATCCGCTTCCGTTCAGCGCCGGCAGCGGCGCCGTCGTGGCGCACCTCGAATACCTCGGCTCGTCGGTCTCCGGCAACAACCCGTGCGCGACGCACGGCTTGCCCGGCAGCGGCAGCGCGTCCGGGACCCAGGTTCCGATGCTCGTTCAATAGCGGAGAGACGATCATGAAAAAGCCGCCGTTTCGCCGTTCGCGCACCCGTGGCGTCGCCGCCGTCGAGTTCGCGCTCGTGCTGGTACCGATGATCATGCTCGCGACCGGCGTGGCCGAGTTCGGCCGCGCGATCTACCAGTACGAGACGCTGACCAAGGCGACGCGCAATGCGGCGCGCTACCTGTCGGTCTGGCTGCCGACCGACAGCGCGTACCCGGTGTCGCAGGCGCAGTGCCTCGTCGTCTACGGCAGCACGACGTGCGGCTCGTCGGGCACCGAGCTGGTGCCTGGGCTCACGACGTCGATGGTGACGATCTGCGACGCGCAGCGCACGACCGGCTGCAGCGACACGTCCGATCCGTCGCAGTTCGCGAACCTGCCGACCTACGACTCGAACAACAACACGGCAAGCGGGACGGCGACGGGCGCGATCAACGTCGTCGAAGTGAAGATCACGGGCTACAAATACCAGCCGATTCCCGCCTACCCGTGGCTGCCGTCGATCACCTTCAACAACATCGTCACCGTGATGAGGCAAGTGTCATGAACGCACGCCATGCCCCCCAGTCACGCCGCCGCGCCCAGCGCGGCTCGACGATCGTCGAGTTCGCGCTGATCGCGTCGGTCCTGATCATGCTGCTGATCGGCATCTTCGAATTCGGCCGCGTGCTGTTCTACTGGAACACCGCGAGCGAAGCCGTGCGTCTCGGCGCGCGCACGGCGGTGGTGTGCGACGTGAACGCCGCCGGCGTCGCGAAGCGCGTGAGGGCGCTGCTGCCGCTGCTGTCGAACGCGAACGTGTCGGTGAACTACTCGCCGGCGAGCTGCGACGTGAATTCGTGCGCGTTCGTGACCGTCAGCGTCACGAACGTCACGGTCAAGACGATGATCCCGTTCGTGAATGTCTCGGTCAGGATGCCGGCTTTCGCGACGACGCTGCCGCGCGAAAGCCTGACTTCCGCGACCGGCGGCCCAAACTGCAATTGATCGAACAGGCGAGGCACACGACATGATCAACATCCTCGTAGCTTCCGACGATACCGCGCGACTCACGCAGATCGCGCGCCTCGTGGCCGACTGCGGACGTTATCGCGCCACGCGCGCGACCGGTCGCCCGTCGCAGATCGAACATCGCACCGACGGGCTCGACGCGTTCGACATCCTGCTGGTCGACGGCACGTCGCTCGAGCCGTCCGAACTGTCGGCGATCGAGCGCATCTGCCGCGCGCACGCGGGCCTGACCTGCATTCTCGTGACGGCGGACACGTCGCAGCACATGCTGCTCGACGCGATGCGCGCGGGCGCGCGGGACGTGCTGCAGTGGCCGCTCGATCCACAGGCGCTCGGCAATGCGCTCGAGCGCGCGGCCGCGCAAAGCACGCGGCGCGACACCGACGATACGCGGATCGTGTCGTTCATGTCGTGCAAGGGCGGGGCCGGCACGAGCTTCGCGGCCAGCAACATCGCATTCGAGATCGCGGAAGGCTTCAAGCGCCGCGTGCTGCTGATCGACCTGAACCAGCAGTTCGCCGATGCGGCGTTCCTCGTCAGCGACGAAACCCCGCCGTCGACGCTGCCGCAACTGTGCACGCAGATCGAGCGGCTCGACAGCGCATTCCTCGACGCGAGCGTCGCGCACGTGACGGAGAACTTCCACGTGCTCGCGGGCGCAGGCGACCCGGTCAAGGCCGCCGAGATGCGCGAGGACGCGCTCGAATGGATCCTGGGTGTTGCCGCGCCGCGCTACGACTTCGTGATCTTCGACGTCGGTGTCTGCATCAATCCGCTGTCGATGGTCGCGCTGGATCGCAGCGACCAGATCCAGCTGGTGCTGCAGCCTGCGATGCCGCACGTGCGCGCGGGCCGCCGGCTGCTGGAGATCCTCGTGTCGCTCGGCTACTCGACCGACCAGTTGCGTCTGATCGTGAACCGCGCGACGCGCGCGAGCGACCGTACCCGCACCGCGCTCGAGGAAGTGCTCGGCCTGCAGGCGGCCTGCACGATCCCCGACGATGCGGACACCGTGCTCGAAGCGATCAACCAGGGCCATCCGGTGTCGCGGCTCGCGCGCGGCACGGCGGTCGTGCGCGCGTTGCAAGGCTGCGCGAAGCAACTCGTCGACGGGGAGGTGCGCGCGGGGCACTCCACCACGCACAGCGAACCGCTGATGTCCCGGCTTTTCGGCCGCAGGGCCACGCCGAAGCTCAAGTCCATGTAAATCTTTCGGGGAACCATCATGTCATTGCGCGAACAGATGTCGTTGCACCGGGCCCAGCCGCACGCGGCGGGCAGCGAACCGGCCGGCCCGGCGCATTCGTCGGTGCGCGACGCATACCAGAAGCTGCGCCGCGAAATCCACCTGGCCGTGCTCGAACGCGTCGAGCTCGAGCGCCTGTCTCGGATGCAGCAAGAGTCGGTCCGCATGGAGATCGGCGCCCTGATCGCGCGCATCCTCGACGAGGAGCGGCTGCCCGCGAACGACATCGAGCGGCGGCAGCTCGCGATCGACGTGTACGACGAGATGTTCGGCTTCGGCCCGCTCGAAGCGCTGCTGCGCGACCCCGGCATTTCCGACATCCTCGTGAACACGTACCGGCAGGTCTATGTCGAGCGCGCCGGCCAGCTCGAACTGACCGACGTGACGTTCTACGACGATGCGCACCTGATGAAGGTGATCGAGAAGATCGTGTCGCGCGTCGGGCGCCGCATCGACGAATCGAGCCCGATGGTCGATGCACGCCTGCCGGACGGCTCGCGCGTGAACGCGATCATCCCGCCGTCCGCGATCGACGGGCCGCTGATGTCGATCCGGCGCTTCGCGGTCAACCCGCTGAAGATGGACGACCTCGTGCGCTACCACAGCCTGACGCCGCCGATGGCCGAACTGCTCGATGCGCTGTCGCGCGCGAAGGTGAACGTGCTGGTGTCGGGCGGCACCGGCAGCGGCAAGACGACGCTGCTCAACATCCTGTCCGGCTACATTCCGCGCAACGAGCGGATCGTGACGATCGAGGACGCCGCCGAGCTGCAACTGCAGCAGCCGCATGTGCTGCGGCTCGAAACGCGCCCGCCGAACATCGAGGGCAAGGGCGAGATCACGCAGCGCACGCTGGTGCGCAACGCGCTGCGGATGCGCCCCGACCGGATCATCCTCGGCGAAGTGCGCGGCGCCGAAGCGCTCGACATGCTCAACGCGATGAACACCGGCCACGAAGGCTCGCTCGCGACGATCCACGCGAACACACCGCGCGACGCGCTGACGCGGCTCGAGAACATGATCAGCGTCTCCGGCCTGACGCTGCCGCCGAAGACGATGCGCCAGCAGATCGCATCGGCGATCTCGGTGGTCGTGCAGGCGGCGCGGCTGACGGACGGCAAGCGCAAGATCGTCAGCATCCAGGAGCTGACCGGGATGGAAGGCGACATCATCAACATGCAGGAGATCTTCACGTTCAAGCGCTCGGGTGTGGATCGCGACGGCTCGGTACGCGGCCACTTCTGCGCGACCGGCGTGCGGCCGAAGTTCGTCGAGCGGCTGCAGGCATTCGGCATCAACCTGCCGGATTCGCTGTACGACCCGTCTCAGCGGTACGAGACGAACTGACGACAGGGCGCTGTTCGCTGCCGGGGAGGCTTCATGAACACGATCTTTTACGGTTTTGTGATTCTCACCTTCGTCGCAGTGGTGCTCGCGATCGAAGGGGGCTATCAATGGTGGAACGCGCGGCACGGCTCCGCCGCGCGCCGGATCGAATCGCGCATCCGCTCGATGTCGGCAGGCGGCAACGTTCAGCAGGAACGGCTGTCGATCCTGAAGAAGCGAATGCTCGACGAATCGAAGCCGTTCGACCGGTTGCTGCTGCGGGTGCCGCGCGTGCACCGGCTCGATCTCGTGATCCAGCAATCGGGGCTCGACTGGACGCTGCCGAAGCTGATCATGCTGAGCACGGTGTTCACGGCGTTCGCGTGGCTCGTACTGAGCTTCGCGACGCTGCCGCAACTCGCGGTGCTGCCGCTCGCACTGTTCGCCGGATGCGCGCCGATCATGTACGTGCTGCGCTGCCGCGGGCGCCGGATGCGCAAGCTCGAGCGGCAGTTGCCGGACATCTGCGACATGATCGCGCGCGCGTTGAGGTCCGGTCACTCGTTCACGAGCACGCTCGGGATGGTCGGCGACGAGTTTCCCGACCCGATGGGCGGCGAGTTCCGGGTCACCTTCGACGAGGTCAACTACGGCGTGCCGCTGCACGACGCGCTGATGAACCTCGCCACGCGCGTGCCGGTACAGGACCTGCGTTACTTCGTGATCGCGGTGCTGATCCAGCGCGAGACGGGCGGCAACCTGGCCGAGCTGCTCGACAGCATCGCCGCGCTGATCCGGGAGCGCTTCAAGCTGTTCGACAAGGTGCGCGTGCTGTCCGCGGAAGGGCGGCTGTCGGCATGGATTCTCGGGCTGCTGCCGTTCGGCACAGCCGCGGTGATGGCCGTGCTGAACCGAGAATTCCTGTCGGTGCTCTGGGAAGATCCGGCCGGGATCAGGATGGTCGGCACGATGCTGGTGTCGATGTTGTTCGGCCTGTTCTGGATCCGCCGCATTGTCCGCATTCGCGTCTGACGCGCGAATCGTATAACGAACCGTTGCGAGGCTGTCATGCAAAACCTGAGCGTAGTCCAGGCCGTGATGCTGGGCGGCTTGTTCATCTTCGTGGCCGGCGGCGCGCTTGTCGCGATGCTGCTGTTCGCGCCACGCAGCATCCAGCGCCGGATCCAGCAGGCCGGTGGAACCGGGGCGGGCGCGACTGCCGTCGCGGGCACCGGCGACGGCGACGACCTGGCGTCGCGCTGGGTTGCGAAGCTGGTGGAGCTGTCTACCCCGATCTCGAGGCTGTCGGTGCCGAAGCAGGGCTGGGAGAATTCGCCGCTGCGCATCCGGCTCATGAATGCCGGCTGGCGCAACCAGAGTGCGGCCGCGCTTTATTTCACCGCGAAGACGGCATTGGCACTCGGGTTGCCGTGCGCGGCGCTGCTGGCGCTGATCACGACCCGGCTCGGCGACGAGCGCGAGATCCTGTCGGTCATCCTCGTCGCGCTTGCCGGCATCGGCTACTACATCCCGAACATCGTGCTGTCGCAGCGGGTCAAGGTGCGCCAGCAGAAGATCTTCGAGGATTTCCCGGACGCGCTCGACCTGCTGACGGTCTGCGTCGAAGCGGGGCTCGGGCTCGACGCGGCGCTGATGAAGGTGAGCGAGGAGCTGCGGTTCAGCAGCGAGGTGGTCGCGAGCGAACTCGACCTGCTGCTGCTCGAGATGCGCTCCGGTTTCACGAAGGAGACGGCGCTGCGCAATCTTGCGCTGCGTACCGGCGTGGAGGACATCGAGGCGTTCTGCGCGATGCTGATCCAGGCCGACCGGTTCGGCACGAGCATCAGCGAATCGCTGCGCGTGCTGTCCGACATGCTGCGCACGCGGCGCCGGATGCGTGCAGAGGAGCGGGCCGCGAAGATCGCGTTGAAGCTGCTGTTCCCGTTGATCTTCTGCATCTTCCCCGCGCTGATGGTGGTGCTGCTCGGGCCGGCCATGATCCACGTCTATCGCGTGCTGCTGCCGACATTCGTTGGCATCGCACAGTGAACGACGAGCCGGAATTGCGCCGGAATCGACACTGAAGGTTCAGCGTGCCGGGCGGCCACCCCCGCCGGCCGGCACGGCGACAGGCTTCATGGAGGCTCCCTCCCCAGGCGGCGCCGCGAGACAGGTTGACCATAGCGGCGTCAATGCATCCTGGACCCATGGTCGGCCATGGAAGTAGCCGTAGTCCACCGCCTGATCGGCTGCCCCCTACTGCTAACCTGAATGCCGGCAAAGTTTGCCGGCATCACGTTGTACGCGATGCAGCGGTGTTCGCGCGGCATCACGGCCGCCCTTCGCTCGGCACTTCGGCCGCCTTGCTGAGCTCGCCCATGACGATCTGCGCGATCACGTTGGCCGGTGCGCGCCCATCCGGCGCGGCCGCCGTGTTCGCCCACGTGACGATCGTCGTCTTCGTGACCGGGTCGTAGCCCATGAAGGTATTGAAGCCCGGGATCTCGCCCGTATGTCCGTAGAACGTGCCGAATTTGGCCAGGCCCAAGCAGTAGCTGGCCGACCTCGGGTCGGACGAATCGATCGGCGTGCAACTGGCGAGCCGTTGCGCCTGAAGGTTGGCGTTCAGGTAGCCGCCGCCGACCATCCGCTGCACGTATGCGGCCAGTTCCGTCACGGTTGAAATGCCGGAGCCCGCCGTCCACGCCCACGACGTATTCACGCGGGTCACGTTCGTCGGTTGCAGCGTGCCGTTTTTCGCGTCCGCCTGGCGTTGGGGCGACAGCGCGTCGCTGTCGGTCGTCTCGGCATTGGTGCCCCATTGATAGCCCTGCGGCGCCGGTGCCGGCAGCGACGTATCCTGCTGCGGCGGGAGCAAGGTATTGACCAGGCCGAGCGGCGCGAACAGGCGCGCGTTCATCGCATCGGCCGCGCTCATGCCGGTCAGTTGCTCGATGATGAGCCCGAGCAGCACCGTGTTCGTATTCGAGTAGCGAAAATCCGCGCCGGGCGCGAAATAGACCGGCTGGCCTTCGGCGATCCCCAGCAGTTCCGACGTGGTCCACACCTTGTCCGGCTGCGCGTCGAGCGTCTGGTTGAACGCGAGATTCGTCGAATAGTTGTAGAGGCCGCTGCGCATGGTCAGCAACTGTTCGATCGTGATCGTATTGCCGTTGGGCACGTTCGCGACGAACTTGCTGACGGTGTCGCCGAGGCTCAGCCGGCCTTCCTGGACGAGTTGCAGGATCACCGTGCCGGTCCATGTCTTGGTCACGCTGCCGACGCGAAAGTGCGCGTTCGTCGGTATCGGCGTGTTCGTGCCCCGCACGGCCGTGCCGAACGATTCGAGCCAGTTCCCCTGCGGCGATTGCACATAGACGACTGCGCCGGGTGTCTGCGTATCCGCGAGCAGTGCGTTGATCTGCGGGCGCGCCGCGTTCGCGAACGCCGGCACGCTCGAGCCCGGCGAACTGTCGCCGCCGCACGCGGAAACGGCGATGCCGATGACCACGGCCGGCGCGACGGCCACCATGCCGTGCGCCAGCCGCCGCGATACGTTCGACAAGAACCGGGAGGTTGCTGAAGGATTCATCGCGCGGGTCCTCCGTGGTCGTGACGTATTGCCTGCGTTGTCTTCTCCAAAACTATAGGACAGGCGCGCCGGTGCGGGCAGCATGCATCATTCGTCCGATGAAACCGACCGGGCTCGTTCGTCCGGTCGCGGCCGTCACTGAAAGTGATGCACGTACCGCAGCACCATCCGCGTGCCCTGCGGCCGGTTCCGCGCATAGGTCTCGAAATACGCGTTGAACATCAGGTGATCCTGCTGCGAGAAGCTGTACATGGCCCCCGGGCCGATCGCGAACACGGCCTCCCGCGTGCCCGGCACGTCCTGCCCGTTTTCCTTCATGTCGGTGGTCTGGCGCAGCCAGTAGCCGTTGAGCCCCAGCCGCAGGCCGGGGCGCACCTCGTACTCGGTCGCGAAGTTCGCGTGGATCGCCTGGCCGGCCTGCGTCGACGTCACGTCCGGGCCGAGCGACGTGGCAGGCCGATGGTTGGTCGTGTTCCACAGATAGTGCAGCCGCCACGAAACGGTCCATTTCGGCGTGAGCCACAGCGTCGCCGCCCAGTACGGGTCGAACGACCAGACATGGCTGCCCGGGTTGATCGCACGCGACGGATCGTACGCGCCGGTCGGCGCGATGAACTGGAATTCCACGCGCTGCGCGAAGCGCGGGCCTTGCGCGCCCATTACCGGGTCGAACTGGACGAACGGGCCGATCAGCAGGTCGCCGAAGCCGGCGCGCGCATTCAGCGCGACGTTGCCGATGCCGTCGTCGGTCCGCGCCGACGCGACCCACGGCAGGATCACGTCGAGGCCCGGATGCATGCCCGCGAACGTCAGCGGCGACTGATAGACGAGCTGGCTCAGCCCCGCGAACAGGTCGATGTCCTGCTTCGGCAACCCGACCTTGTTGCCCGCGTTGTCGTTGACGCGGCCGGCCGTGTAGTACTGCAGGTACTGCGTGCCGTACCAGCCGGAGCCGGCCGGCGGCATGCCGTCGAGGAAGCTGGTCATGCCGAGGTTGACCGCCGGCAGGTCGGTTGCGCGGGCCGGCGTGCTTGCGGCCATGCCGGCGATCGAGAGGCCCGCGACGACGAGCAGGCGAGAGCCGAATTTCATGTTCACCACCTCCTGGTTGTTTATCGGTATAACTAATCAAACGGTGCGAAAAAGATCGGGGTGATCGGCGATCGCACGATACTGGCCGGCATGGAACACGAGCGGCGCCTTGCCGAACGCGTCGAACTGTTCGATCTGGCCGATGAAGAGCAGGTGATCGCCGCCTTCGTAATGGCCGACGTTGCGGCACACGAAGCGCGCGCTCGCGCCGTCGAGGCAGGGCACGCCGCCGGCGTCCGAATCCGCGTGCGGCACGCCGTCGAACTTGTCGGCGCTGGGCGTCGCGAAGCGGCGCGACAGGTCGATCTGGTCGTGCGCGAGGATGTTGATCGCGAAATGGGTGGCCGCGACGAAATCCGGGCGGCTCGGCGCGACCTTGCGAAGGCTCCACAGCACGAGCGGCGGATCGAGCGACAGCGACGAGAACGAATTGGCGGTGAGGCCCACCTTGCGTCCGTCGGCCGCGCACGTGGTGATCACGGTGACGCCGGTCGGGAACTGCCCGAACGCGGCGCGCAGCTGCATCGGGTCGAGGGTCGGGCGGTCGGTAGCGATCGTTTCCATGCCGGTTACTCCGAACGCGCACTGTGTTCGCGGATGAACGCCGCGCAGGCCGACGGCTCGAACCACCACGGCGAGAACCGGCGCGGATCGTCGAAGCCGTCGACGATCGCCGCGGCGAGCGACGGCAACTGGCCGGCCGCGCCGAGCAGTTCGAGGATGTGCGGCGGCGGCGGGGTGAGCAGCGAGTTGGTCCAGCGCACGACATGCTGCGCATAAGCCCAGTAGCCTTCGAACGTCTGCTGCATCCAGTCTTCACTGAACGGCGCGGCGTCGCGCGCGACGATCGCATCGAAATATGCGTTCGCGCATTTCGCGGCGTTGTTCGAGCCTTGCCCGGTGATCGGATCGTTGACGACCACCGCATCGGCCATCCCGAACACCGTGCGGCCCGACGGCAGCCGGAAGAACGGCTTGCGCACCGTCGGCGCGAAGCGGCCGGCCAGCGTGCCGTTCGAATCTGTGAGCTCGACGTCGCGACAGCGCTCGAATTCCCACGGCACGTATTGCCGCAGGAACGACAGGCTCCGGTCCAGATGCTGCTCGGGCGTCTTCACGTCGGCCCAGCAATCGAGCGGGCCGCCCGGAATGCCTTCGAACACCATGATTTCGCACGGGCCCGTCGTGGTCAGCGCGGGGAACACGAAATACTCGCCGATGCCGGGCAGCAGGTTGAAGCGCACGCGCGAATACGGCTGGCTCGGCGTCATCCCTTTCACATAGGTGAGGGCCAGCGCGCGTTGCGGGCGGTCGAACGCGCTGCGCGCGTCGTCGCGGCCGAGCAGGTTGACGATCTCGCCCTTGCCGGCCGCGAGCAGCACGAGGTCGTGGCTGCGCGCCAGTTCCTCGAGTTCGGGCACGCCGATGTCGCCGATGCGCACGTCCGCGCCGCGGCGGCGCACGCCGTCGAGCCAGTCGGCCATTTTCATGCGCTGGTCGACCGACTGCGCGTAGCGGGTCAGCCGCGACGACCAGTCGATCGCCTTGCGGCCGCCGCCGTCCGGATGCGGCACCGCGATGCCGATCCCTTCGACGGACGGGCACGCTTCCTCCCAGGTGTTCAGGCCGAGGTCGCGTTCGATCTGCAGTGCGGTATGGAACATGCACTGGCTCGACATGACCTTGCCCGTGCGGATCTGTTCGGCGTCGCGATTGGTCGCGAGCGTCACGTGGTAGCCCTGGCCGAGCAGGGCGAAGGCGAGTTGCAGGCCGGACTGGCCGGCGCCGACGATGGCGATGCGTCTCATTGGGATGTCCTTGGTTGGCCGGATGCCGGCCGGAATGATTGCGGGAAGCGGCGGCGGGGAACGGTCACTCCGCGAGCCGCGGAATGGCCGGCACCGCCTGTTCGGGGCCCATCGCGGAATAACCGCCATCGACCGCGTAGTCGGCGCCCGTCACGAAGCTCGCCGCGTCGCTGCACAGGAACGTCACGACCTGTGCGACCTCGGAAGGATCGCCGACGCGGCCGAGCAGGTGGAACGGCGCGGCGACGCGATCGGTCTTCGCGCGGTCGCCGTGCGTCAGCTCGTCCATCACGCGCGACCACGTCCATCCCGGCGATACCGAGTTGACGCGAATGCGCTCGGGCGCGAGATCCATCGCCATGCTGCGCGTGAGCTGGCGGATCGCCGCCTTGGACGTCGGGTACAGCCAGCGGCCGGTCTGCGCGCACTCGGCCGAGATCGAGCTGAAGTTCACGATCGCGCCGCCGCCGCGCCGGGCCATGTGCGGGTGGACGGCCTTCGCGAGCATCGCGGCCGACACGACGTTGACGTCCATCGCGGCGAGCCAGTCGTTGCGGGTCGCCTGGATGCCGTTGTCGACGTAGCTGCACGCGAGGTTGACGAGCACGTCGATCGCGCCGAACCGCTCGACGATCGCCGATATCGCACGTTCGATCGCGCGATCGTCGGTGATGTCGAGCGCGACGAACATGGCCTTGTCGCCGAGCGAACCGGCGACGCGCGCACCGTTGTCCGCGTCGAGATCGAGGATCGCGACGTATGCACCGGCGCGGCTCAGGTCCTGCGCGACCGCGGCGCCGATCAGCGTGGCGCCGCCGGTGACGATCGCGACTTTGCCAGCAAGGGCAGTCATGGGGTGTCTCCGTGAATCGTGGGGTGAGGGAGGGGGCGCGTCAGTGCGCACCCGTCGACGGCTCGCTGTCCTGCCAGCGACGCATCAGGCCGTTCGACGGCACGGTTTCGTCGAGCAGCTTGCGGGCCGTTTCGACGCCCGCGACCGGCAGGCCGGCCGGATCGAGCAGGCCGATCTGCACGAGCACGCTCGCCTGGTCCCAGTAGATATGCTCGTGATAGAGCTTGTCGCCGCGAAACTTGACGATCGCGACGAGTGGAATCTCGACGCGCTTGCCGGTGGGCGCGACGCCCGGCAGCATCCAGTCGATCTCGGTGGTGTGCGTGAAGCAGAACAGCAGCTCGTCGACGACCTGGCTCGCGCCGATCGTGCGCGAGATCGGGGTGATCGTCGTGTCGGGCGGATTCGCATGCACGAAGTGATGCGTGTAGAAGCGCTTGAGCTCGTCGTGGCCGACGCCGCCCGTCAGCGTCGGAACATGGTTGACGTACGGCTCGGCGACCATCGTCGCCATCGTGGCATCGACGTTGCGCGTGGCGAATTCGTGTTCGAGATGCGCTTCCCACAGTGTGGACAGGTCGTAGTGCGGGCCGAGCGCGGCGCGGAACGCGGCGATCGCGCGCTGGTGGGCCATGACCGCGGCGGCCTTGTCGAAATGATCGCCGCCGACGCGGGCGAACGCGTGATCGACGCCCGGATACACATACACTTCGACGCCGTCGCGGCCGGACAGCGCGTCGGCGATGCGCTGCTGCGCGTCGGGCGGGCAGAAGCGGTCCAGCCCCGCGATCTGCAGCACGAGCCGGCCCTGCAGGTGCGCGGCCTCGTCCAGCGCCTGCTCGATGCCCACGCCGTAGTAGCTGACCGCCGCGGCCACGCCCGGCAGCCGGCACGCGGCGAGATAAGCGAGCTTGCCGCCGAGGCAGTAGCCGAGCACGCCGGCTTCGCCCGTGCATTCCGGTTGCTGCCTGAGCGCGTCCAGCGCGGCACCGATGTCCTCGACGCCCTTGTCCTCGTCGAACTCGCGATACAGGGCCATCGCGCGCTCGACATCGGCTGCCGCATGGCCGAGCTCGATCCCCGGCGCCTGGCGCCAGAACAGGTCGGGCACGAGCACCGTATAGCCTTCCTCCGCGTAGTAGTCGGCGGCCTCCCGCATCGTCGCGTTCGCGCCGAAGATCTCGTGACACAGCACGATGCCCGGCCCCTTGCCGCCGGCCGGCGTGCTCAGGTAGGCGCGAAACGTTCCGCCGTCCGGCGACGGAATCCCGATGTGACGTCCTTTCATCTGTCCCTCCGTTGAATTCATTGCTGCGACGAGCCCAGTATTGGCGGACGAAACGTGTGCTTCTATCCGCTTTCTTCGGCCGGTATCCGCGAATTCCGGAAACCTGCGGCACCGGCCGCCGCGCGTGGGCAGGCGCGCGGCCGACTGCGGGTATGTGCGGATGCGGAAAGCCCGCACAGTTTTCTACGATGCGCGAACGGTCCGTTTCTTGCGTCGTTTGCGCGGGACTTGCGTGCTTTGGCGGCCGGACTGTCCGGATTCTCCGGGCGCTATCCGGATCGTGCGGCGAATGCCCCCACACCGGGAACGCATGCACGGCGCGAGTGCAACCGAGCATGACGGGAGAACATCGATGGCGCAATTTTCCGGAACGGGCTGGCTGGACGACACCGCCTGTTTCAATCACGACAACCTGCTGCTGCAGTCGAACGATGTCGACGAGGTGCGCGCGCGTGTCGCCGACGTCTTCAAGCCGCACCGGCTCACGCCGACCGGCGAATCGCGCGCGTTGCACAGCTGCATGCATCATGCGCGCTGGGGCAACCTGTCGTTGAACCTGCTCGATTACGGCGGCGGGGTCAGCATCGAGCCAGGGCCGCTCGAGCACTTCTTCCTGTTGCAGATCCCGCTGCGCGGCGATGCGGAGATCGAGTGCGGATCGGCGCGTTTCGTGTCGTCGCCGGGCACCGCGTCGTTGATCTCGCCGACGCTGCCGCTGAAGATGCGCTGGGGCGACGCGTGTCCGCAAGTCATCGTGCGCATCGAGCGCGAAGTGATGGAGCGCCATGCGCAGCGGCATTTCGGCGACGACCGGCGCGCACCGGTCGAATTCGAACCGGCATTCAGCCTGTCGTCGTCGCAAGGGGCGTGTCTCGCGCAGTTGCTGCCGGTCCTCGCCGGCGCGATCGCGACGGACGCGCATCCGCTGCGTCATCCGCTCGCGTTCGAGCCGCTCGAATCGACGCTGCTCAACCTGCTGCTGCACGGCCACCCGAACAGCGCGCGCAACGGCACGCGGCACCTGCCGGTGGCGCTCGCGCCGTTCTATGTGCGGCGCGTCGAGGATTACATTCGTGCCCATCTCGACGAGCCGCTGACGATCGAGCGGCTCGCCGACCTCGCCGGCGTGAGCCCGAGCACGCTGTTCGCGGGCTTCCGCCATCGCCACGGGATCACGCCGATGGGCTTCGTGCGGCAGTTGCGGCTGCAACGTGTGCGCGAGGAACTGCTGGCCGACGAGTCGCCGGGGCTCGCATCGGTGACGGACATCGCGCTGAAATGGGGCTTCGCGCATCTCGGGCGATTCGCGATCGAGTACAAGCGGGCGTTCGGCGAGTCGCCGTCGGCGACGCTCAGGATGCGGCGCGTGCGCGCCTAGTACCGCCGACGGCAGCCCACGGCCGTTCCCGGGGCGCATGCAGCCTGGCGTTCCCGTCTTTCATCTGCCTTCCTCGCGGGCCGCCGCGCGGATCGATCCCGTGCCGGCCCCGCCTCCAACGCGCCAATCGCCGGCTTTTCCCGCCGGCGCACTTTTTTTAAAGACTCCGTTACGTTCGCCCGGTATGATCGCTGCGCTCGCGAACGACGCCATTGGCCGTTGCATGCCGACTCGCGCGCAACCAGCATCGCCGGCATGACAACACGGGGCGGGCGCCGGCGCTGCGTCGCGCCGAGATCGCGCCGCGATCGGGTCGAATCGGCCACCAGCACGACGGAGCATGGAACGATGGTAACGGGGACGGGCGCGGCGAAACGCGCGATGGTGATCGCCGCCGGAGGCGCGTTGTACGTGGCGGCAGCGGGCGGCGCGCACGCGCAGGCATCGGGTGCGGCAGCGCCGCCGGCGGCCGTGATGCCGGAAATCGACGTAACGGGGAAGGGCGACCGCTCGTCGAGCGGGCTCGTCGGGCTGCGCACCACGGCCGGCACGAAAACCGACACGCCGGTGGCAGAAGTGCCGCAGACGATCAACATCGTGACCGCGCAGCAGATCGAGATGACCGGCGCGACCGACCTGAACCAGGCGCTGCGCTACGTGCCGGGATTCGCGACGTTCGGCGCCGACAGCCGCACCGACTCGTATGCGGCGCTGCGCGGCTTCACGCCGACGCTGTACGTCGACGGCGTGGCCGCGCCGCATACGGCCGTGATCGCGGACTGGCGCGTCGACCCGTACACAATCGACTCGATCGCGGTGCTGCGCGGGCCGACGTCGGTGCTGTACGGCGCGGGCGAGCCCGGCGCGATCGTCGACGCGCACACGAAGCTCGCCGACGGCGAACGCGTCCGTGAAGCCGGCGTGCAGATCGGCAACGACGCGCGCAAGCAATTCATGGTCGATGTCGGCGATACGCTCGACCCGGACGGCCGGTACGCGTATCGCTTCGTCGGCGTGGCGCGCGACGGCAACGCGGAAACCGGCCCGAACGGCGACCGTCGCGTCGCGCTGGCGCCGTCGTTCCGCTGGCGGCCGAACGCCGACACGTCGCTGACGCTCTCGGCAACGTTCCTGCAGGACAGCGGCGATATTTCGTCGAACTTCCTGCCTGCGTCGGGCACGGTGCTGCCGAACCCGAACGGCCGCCTGTCGCAGGGCATCTACATGGGCGACCCCGGGTTCAACGACTACCGGAAGAAGCAGTGGTCGCTCGGCTACGCGCTGGAGCACCGCGTGAACGCGATCTGGTCGCTGCACCAGGACGTGCGCTGGTCGCACCTGTCGCTCGACGACGCGACGGTGTTCGGCAACGGCTTCGCGCCCCGCAGCACCACCAACATGATGCGCACCGCGGGGCTGTTCCAGCTCAACTACAGCCGGCTCGACATCGACAACCACGCACAGGCCCGCTTCGGCACGGGGCCGCTCGAACATACGCTGCTGCTCGGCGCGCAATACGACCGGCAGACGACGACCAACAGCGTGTGGCTTGCGATCGCGCCGTCGCTCAACCTGTATCACCCCGTGTACCGGCCCGTCACGGACGCGATTTTCTCCGGCCCGACGTCGCTCGGCCACGTCGACCAGTACACGGCGATGAACACGTTCGGCGTATACGCGCAAGACCAGATCCGCTGGAAGCGCTGGACGCTGACGCTCGGCGGCCGCGAGGATTTCGTCAATGCGCGGTTCGACGACCGGACGGCCGGCAAGCAGGCGCGGCAGGACGTCAGTGCATTCTCCGGGCGCGTCGGGCTCACCTATCGGGGCGACGCCGGGCTGTCGCCGTATGTGAGCCATTCGACGTCGTTCGATCCCGTCATCGGCGTGCGGTTGTATGGCGGCGGGCTGCCGAAGCCGACACGCGGCACGCAGACGGAAGCCGGGTTGCGCTGGCAGCCGCCGGGCCGGAACCTGATGCTGAGTGCGGCCCTCTACCAGATCGACCAGACCAACGTCGTGACGCCGACGCCGGTCAATCTCGACCCGACCGGCACGACGTCCGTGCAGACCGGCAAGGTCCGCTCGCGCGGGATCGAGCTGAGCGCGGTCGGCAAGGTCACCCGCGAGCTGTCGGTCGTCGCGTCGTACGTCCATCAGGACGTCAAGAACGTGCAGGCGAACGACGCGTCGCTGAACCACTGGCCGGTGGCCGTGCCGCTGCCGCGGCAGATGGCTTCGATGTGGGCCGACTGGACCTGGCGCACGGGCGCGCTGTCGGGCCTCGGGTTCGGCGGCGGCGTGCGTTACCAGAGCGCGTCGGCGGGCGCGCCCGACAACTCGCTGACGGTGCCGAGCGTGACGCTGGTCGACCTGGCGCTGCACTACGAGATGCCGCACTGGCGGTTCGCGCTGAACGTCGCGAACCTGTTCGACCGGCGTTATGTCAGCGGTTGCCAGTCGTACAACGTGTGCGTGTTCGGCAACGAGCGGACCGTGCTGGCCAGCGCGAAATACAACTGGTAGGCGCGAGCGCGCGGAACGCGTCCTACGCGTCGCGTTGCGGCTCCCGGCGCGCGGCGCGTTCACCGGCGTGGCGCTGGCGCCGCCACTCGGTCGGCGTGAGGCCGAAACGTTCGCGGAATGCGGTGGCGAAATTCGCCGGCGTAGAAAAACCGATCTCCTTCGCGATGCTGGCAATGCTGAGCGACGTCGAATCCAGCAGATCCTGCGCGATCCTCAGCCGCTCGTGCCGCAGATACTCGAACACCGTCTGGCCGAGATTGTCGCGAAACGCCCGCGACAGCCGCTTTTCATGCGTGCCGACCGCGCGTGCCAGTTGTTCCACCGTCGGCGGATCGTTCAGCGTCCGCGCCAGGTGGCGGATGGCCGCGCGCACGATGATGTCGTCGTCCTTGCCGGTCACGAACACGCTTTCCGTGTCGACGGGCCGCTCGCGCGTCGCCCGCGCGAGCTGCACGCGAATCCGCGCGAGCACTTCGGCCGGCTCGAACGGCTTCACCACGTAGTCGACGCAGCCGATCTCGAACCCCTCGAGGCGTTCGTGCAACGCGCCCGCCACGGTCAGGAAGATGACAGGAATCGCGCACGTCAGCGGATCGGCGGCCAGCAGCCGGCACGCGGTGAAGCCGTCCATGCGCGGCATCCGGACATCCATCAGGATCAGGTCGGGCATGAGCGCCTGCGCGCGCTGGCACGCCTGCAGCCCGTCGGATGCAATGCTGATCCGGCACCCGGTGCCGCGCAGGATGTCGATCAGCAAGCGGAGCTGGTCGGGCTGATCGTCGACGATCAGGATATGGGCGTCGCCCAATGCGGAGGTCGATGGATGCATCGTGCACCTGTTCTGGAATGGCTGCTGGCTGCGTTCCTGCGGGTGGCCGGCCCGGCTCGGATAATCGTTGGAAACTGCTCTATGGCAACGCACAAGCGCATCGATATTCGGATTTCGCGTAAACCGCGCGACAGACGACCGGTCGGCGTAATACCCGGCGTTGCTTGTATTGATCGCTGATCCGGTAAGGACGCGAAGCGTTGCCGTCGCCGCGCGTGGAAAAGGGTGCGGCTGACCGTGTCGATGCGAGCCGAATTGTAGGGGGATATTTCGATTCTTGCCAGACGCATTGACTCTATTTACTTCATTCCAGTTTTCTGATTCTTAATCAGATATTGTGATTTGCGTTAGCGGTGTGGCACCCTGATGCCTGTCCATTTCCGCCATTTTCATTCTTGCCCGCACGCGATCGCGCGGCCCGGTGGTTTTTCTGCAGAAATATTTTCGCTGGAATTTGTTTTTAATCCGCTTCGGCAAAGCATTTGTCCGCTCGACAAAACATCTGGATTAATTCCGGCGTCGCGAAATCGTTTGCGAGATGCGCATTTTTAACGCAACTTATTGAATATATTGGATTTTACAATCTATAAAGAATGTCGCCTTCAATAATTTGAGTGCGTGTCTCATAATTCGTCCGAACTTTGAACGCAGGGTTGCACGGGGCAGCACAAGGCACGGAGGGTTGTGACGGACGTTGCGTGATTCGGGGCCGTGGCATCAATTGATGCTCGTCCGAACGCAAGTCCGTAGCGCTCAGGCGCACGTCCGGTTGCCGTCGATGAAATAAAAGAAGCGGGGTTGGTCGCGGTCGGCGCGACATCAAATCAGGGGTGTCCATAACGGCGGGTTGAATCTCCGGATTCAGTCGATGGGCGAATTCGCCCATATAAAACGATATGCACTCCTAATGAATTAACCGGATTAACGGAACGGGCCGTCACACCAACGGCGTGCCCGGGCTTTCGAACGTCCCGTCGCTACGGGCGGGCGGTGCGTGTCGCCTTCGGCACGCTCGGGCCGGGCATCGGAATCGGGTTCCGCACTGAAGTCGTAATCGTAATCGCAGTCGCAATCGCAGCTGAATCCTTCAAGCAAATTAAGTAGTCCGTATACAAACCAGACGCTACAAAACGGAGCAGAAGACCATGAAGAGGAAGCAGATTTCGGCGCTCGCCGCCGCCATGTTCACGGGTGCAGGTGTCCTGATCGCGGGGGCCGCGCATGCGGACAACTTCGTCGACCGCGGCAACCCGGACAACGCGCTGAACGGCCAGTGCATCGACGGGACGAACCCGCTGTGCGTGTCGACCAAGAGCGGAAGTTACGTGGCGGTGAGCACGGCAAACGTCACGATGGGGACGAACGCCAGGGCCGGTACCAGCGGGATCGCGATCGGCGACCAGTCGAATGCGAGCAGCAAGGGCGGCACCAGCAGCGGGGGCGCGATTGCGATCGGCGTCGGTTCGCAGGCGCTGGCAAACTCGGCCACGGCCATCGGCACGGTAGCCGTCGCGCAAGGCAATACGTCGCTCGCCGTCGGCCGTCAGTCGGCCGCGGTCGGCGACTTCTCGATGGCGCTCGGCAACGTCGCCGATGCGCGCGGCACGAGCTCGATCGCACTCGGCCACTCGGCGCTGGCAAGCGGCGACCGTTCGGTTGCGATCGGCGGCGCGAACCCGACTTCGAGCGACGGCGTGTCGGCCGGCGCGTCGTATGACGCGGCGACACAGACGCGCGCCGGCGGTACGCAATCCGTGGCGATCGGTGCGGGCGCGCAGACGAACGACAACAACCAGGTGGCGATCGGCTCGGGCAGCGTCGGCGCGAACAACGGCGGCACGCCGGTGTTCGGCGGCACGGCCGCGCCGGTCGGCGGCGCGGTGTCGTTCGGCGCCATCGGCGCCGAGCGTCAGCTCAAGAACGTCGCGGCGGGCGCGGCCGATACGGATGCCGTCAACGTCCAGCAGCTGAAGAACGTGAACGGCACGCTCAGCACGAGCATCGCCAACGTCGACGCGCGCGTGACGTCGGTCGGCAATTCGCTGTCGACCACGATTTCGAACGTCGACCAGCGTGTGACCAGCGTGGGCAACAGCCTCAGCACCAGCATCGTGACGGCGACGAAGAACGTCGTGAAATACACCGACGATTCGCACGCAGCGATCGCGCTCGACGGCAGCAACGGCACCACGATCGGCGGCGTCGCGGCCGGCGTCGCCGACACCGATGCGGTCAACGTCGGCCAGCTGAAGGGCAGTGTCGCCCCGCTGCAGACGTCCATTTCGACGGCGTCGTCGAACATCACGAACCTGCAAAGCAGCGTCACGGACATCAATACATCGCTGAGCACGGCAACCACGAATATCGGCAACCTGCAGGCGGCCGACGCACGCAACGTCAAGTACGACGGCCAGAGCGGCTTCGATTCGGTGACGTTCGCCGGCACGAACGGCACGACGCTGCACAACGTCGCGGCCGGTGTCGCCGATACCGACGCGGTGAACGTCGGGCAACTGAACGGCGGCCTGTCGTCGCTCAGCACGAGCGTGACGAACAACCTCAGCACGACGCTCGGCAACCTGAGCACGTCGATCACCAACCAGATCGGCGACGCGACGAAGAATGCGGTGCAGTACGACGATGACGCGCACAGCGGCGTGACGCTCGGCGGCAAGGGTGCCCAGTCGCCGGTCGGCCTGCACAACGTGGCGGACGGCGTTGCCGCGAGCGATGCCGTGAACGTCGGCCAGCTCGGCAAGGCAACCGATACGCTGAACCAGTCGATTACGAATGTCGGCAATCAGGTCACGACGAACACGGGCAACATCGCGGCGCTCCAGCAGGACGCGCTTCTGTGGAACACGAACCTCGGCGCATACGATGCGAGCCACGGCGGCAACGGCCCGCAACGCATCGGCAACGTCGCGGCCGGCATCGCCGACACCGACGCGGTCAACGTCGGTCAGCTGAACGGCAGCATCGCGCCGCTGCAATCGTCGATCTCGACCGCCGCGTCGAACATCACGAACCTGCAGAGCAACGTCACCGGCATCAATGCGTCGCTGAGCACGGCGACCACCAACATCAGCAACCTGCAGGCGGCCGACACGCGCAACGTCAAGTACGACGGCCAGAGCGGCTTCGACTCGGTGACGTTCGCCGGCACGAACGGCACGACGCTGCACAATGTCGCGGCCGGTGTCGCGAACACCGACGCGGTGAACGTCGGGCAACTGAACGGCGGCCTGTCGTCGCTCAGCACGAGCGTGACGAACAACATCAATACGACGCTCGGCAACTTGAGCACGTCGATCAACAACCAGATCGGCAACGCGACGAAGAACGCGGTGCAGTACGACGACGCTGCGCACAGCGGCGTGACGCTCGGCGGCAAGGGCGCGCAGTCGCCGGTCGGCCTGCACAACGTGGCGGACGGCACTGCCGCGAGCGACGCCGTGAACGTCGGCCAGCTCGGCAAGGCAACCGATACGCTGAACCAGTCGATTACGAACGTCAGCAACAACGTGACGACGCTCGGCAACCAGGTGACGACGAACACCGGCAACATCGCGGCGCTCCAGCAGGACGCGCTCCAGTGGAACGCGAACCTCGGGACCTACGACGCGAGCCACGGCGGCAACGGCCCGCAACGCATCGGCAACGTCGCGGCCGGCAAGAACGGCACGGACGCGGTCAACGTCGACCAGTTGAACGCGGCGATCCAGGACGGCACGAGCCAGCTCGATGCACTCGCCGTGAAGTACGACGACGCGAGCAAGAAGCAGGTTTCGCTCGGCGCAGGCAACGGCGGGAGCCCGGTGCGCCTGACCAACATCGCGGAAGGCAACGTCGCGGCCGGCAGCACGGACGCGGTGAACGGCGCGCAACTGCGCCGTGCAACCGACGGCGCGGCGGCCGCGCTGGGCGGCGGCGCGACGGCGAATCCGGACGGCTCGATCAGCGCGCCGGACTACAAGGTCGGCGGCGGTTCGTTCAACAATGTCGGCGACGCGCTCACGAATCTCGACGGCCGCGTTCTCAACAACACGACGACGCTCGAGAATCACGAAACGCGCATCGGCAATGCGGAAACGAACATCGCGGGCAACACGGCCGCGATCGCGGGGCTGCAGCAGGACGCGCTGCAGTTCGACCCGACGCTCGGTGCCTACAACGCGGCGCGCGGCGGTGCACCGACGAAGCTGACGAACGTGGCCGACGGCAACGTCGCCGCGGGCAGCACGGACGCGGTGAACGGCGGCCAGTTGTCGGGCGTGAAATCGTCGCTCGAACAGCAGATCACGCAGGTGTCCAACCAGGCGGGCGAGGCCGTGAAGAACGTCGTCAAGTACGACGTCGACGCGAACGGCAACCGGATGAATTCGGTATCGCTCATCGGCGGCGACGCGAATGCGGCCGTCGTGCTGAAGAACGTCGCCGCGGGCACCGCCGATACCGACGCGGTGAACGTCAAGCAGCTGAAGGGTGTGCAGTCGAGCCTCAACCAGCTCGGTGCGCTCGCGGTGCAGTACGACGACGCGTCGAAGAGCTCGATCACGCTCGGCGGCGCAGGCGGCACGCGCATCACCAACGTGCAGGCCGGCACGCTCAGCGCAACCAGCACGGATGCGGTGAACGGCTCGCAGCTCTACGCGACCAACCAGCAGGTCGCGAAGAACACGACCGACATCACGAACCTGCAGGGGAACGTGAACAACATCGCGAACGGCAAGGCCGGCCTCGTGCAGCAGCAGGATCCGAACGGCGCGATCACGGTCGGGAAGGACACCGGCGGCACCAGCGTGAACTTCTCCGGCACGTCGGGCGACCGCGTGCTGACCGGTGTCGCGGCGGGCGTGAAGGACAACGACGCGGTCAACATGGGCCAGTTCAACAACGCGCTGAAGAACGCGGCGGCCAACGACCAGATCCGTGCGGCGGCGACCGATGCGAACACGACGTGGATCGCACGTGCCGATGCGGGTTCGATCGGGTCGACGGCAACCGCAACCGGCAAGAACGCGGTGGCGGTCGGCCAGGGCTCCGTCGCCGATCGCGACAATTCGTTCTCGGTCGGTGCGAAGGGCAGCGAGCGCCAGGTCACGAACGTCGCGGCCGGCACGGCGCCGACCGACGCGGTGAACGTGCAGCAGCTGAACGACAACCTGTCGACCGCCACGTCGCAGGCGAAGGGCTACACCGACCAGCGCATCGGCCAGGTGTACAACTCGTTCAACGACCTGAAGAAGGACATGTACGGCGGCGTGGCATCGGCAATGGCCGTGGCCGGCCTGCCGCAACCGACGGGCGCGGGCCGCTCGATGGTCTCGGCGGCGACGTCGAACTATCACGGCCAGCAGGGTTTCGCCGCCGGGTACTCGTACGTGACGGAAAGCAACCGCTGGGTCGTCAAGGCGTCGGTGACGGGCAACACGCGTTCGGACTTCGGCGCGGTGGTGGGCGCGGGTTACCAGTTCTGACGTTGTCCGCGCAGTATCGATCGAACGGTGGTGTCGGGCAGCGGTCGTGATGCCCGGCACCGGCGGGAGATCCGTGGCCCGGGGTGTGTCTGTCGACCCCGGGCCATCGACGCTTGAGGCGTCGCGAAGAGCGGTATGGCTACGCCGGGCTCGTCCGGCAGGCGATGCCGTCGATGGATGATTTATTCGCCGATTGTGGAGATAATCGGCGCTGGCGCAATGCACTCCGCATTGAGCGTGTCCGAGCACGTCTTCCAGTCCCGTATTGGCGCCGACAACGACAAAATGAAAACGATGAAACCCGAGAACAGGATGCTTCCCGCGCAGCGCGTCGCGTTGCCGCGTCAGATTCGGCGGCACGCCTTCGCGGCGAGCGCCGCCATCGCGTCGGCTTTTCCGCCCGGTTACGGCGGCAGGTACCGCTGAGCGCCCGGACAATCCACGGGGGTAAAGGCACATGATCGGGAAGTTTGCGTGGCTGTCCGTCGTTTCGCTTCTGGTCGCGGCATGCGGGGATCGTTCCGGTGAGGTCGATACGGCATCGAATGCGCAGCCGGCGGCCGCGTCGGCGACGCAGGCCATTACCTCGCAGCGCGAAGGGCGCGACTCGCCCGTGCCGCCCAGGCCCGGCCAGGTGCTCGAGGGCATTTACCAGAAGGACGCGCATGGCGAGGCGACGATGGAGATCGCCAACGGAAGCCAGGCCACGTATTGGTACGGCCACGCGTTCGACCTGAACGGCGGCCACTACTTCACCGGCTTCGCGTACGAGACGCCGAACATGTACGCCGAACAGGAGAACACCGCCGAGCCGGCGCCCGATGCCAGGGTGACGATCACGGAGGCTACCTTCGAATGGATCTCGGACGGCGGCGTGGCCGGCTGGAACATGGTCGAGTCGGAACGCTCGATCGGCGAGTTTGGCCGCTACGAAAAGGCTGACACGATCGACGACAGGGAACCGGCCGTGAGCACGACCCTGCCGGACGGGCGGATCGTGCTGGCCGTGCCGACCTGGTACCTGGCTTCCGGTACCCGGATCAAGTCGTTCGGCATGTTCGTCTATCGGCGCACCGATGCGTCCAGCAATCCTGACGATACCGACTGGACCTATGCCGGCAACGTATTTCGCGGCAATGACAGCGGCGCGGCATGCGATGCCGCGGGTACCGGCAACCGGATACCGTGCGTGGAAGGCTCGGCGACGCTGACGTTCCTGCCGGCAGACGGCCGGGACTGGCCGCGCCTTCGCGTGGCGATGACCGGGACGGGTATCGACAACGCCGGCCGGAAAAAGACCGACGGCGCCGCGGATGTCGTCGAATACCGGTTCAATCCGAAGACGAAGGTTTACGAAGCGGCGAAGACGTAGGGCGGCATGGGGCGTGTCGCTTTCAACGATGGTTCCACCTGTCCGGAAAGAGGATCCAATGGAGATGGCTCTCTCGAGAAACAACGTGGGCGGCTGCTGGAAGTGATGTGGCTCAGCCAAATCACGGACAAATGCGAATGGCGCGATCCGCAGCGCTCGCAACCGCGCCCCGATCCGCGATTTCTCGCGGGTTCGCGCGCTGTCGAGCCAGGCGGCGAATGCGAATTGTCGAATGCGAGCCGCGGCTCGTATTCTGGGTGCGTCGGGCGGAACGGCATGGGGCCTCCGCCGATCGACGCATGACGGAGACTCGCAATGACTGCCATGACGCAAACCATGAAGCTCAATCACCTGAGCTTCCCCTCCGCCGACACACTGGCGACGGCCCGATTCTTCGAGCGGCATCTCGGCTTCACGATCGCGGGAAGCTGGGACAAATCCTGGATCCTCAAGCGCCCGGGCTTCGACGTAGTGATCGATCACGCCGGTGACGATGAGACCGCGTGGCCGACGAATTTCCACGTCGGGTTCGAGCTGCCGAGCCTCGATGCCGTTCGCACGTTGTTCGAACGCTTCAGGGAAGAGGGCGTCGAGATGGTGACGGACGTCTTCAACAACGGGCGCGGTTCGCGTTTCTTCTGCCGCGCGCCGGGCGGCGTGATGTTCGAGCTGAACACGCGCGCGGATGCCGCGCCTGAATATCAAGGCACGTTCGACGACTGACGCCGGCAAGCGTCATACCGCGTTCGGGTGCCGGCGCGGGCCGCCGTTTCAATGACCGTGCAGGTCGGGAAGGCTGCGCATCTCCATCACGTGCAGATCGCTGCAGCGCGCGACATGGCCGTGCCGCACCACCCGCGATGCAGTTGCACCGGACTTCAACAGCAAGAAACGGAGTGTCTGCCTGCAAACGGTCGCCTACATTGCCGTGACTGACCTCACTCACGGGATGTGAAGAAGATGACCTTACTCGACGGGAAAGTCGCCATCGTCACCGGTGCCTCCACCGGAGTCGGCCGGGCGATCGCATTGATGTTCGCGGCGCATGGCGCGTCAATCGTATTGGGTGCGCGAAGCGAATCCGCGTTGAATCAGGTGGCCAGCGAGATTCGTCGTCACGGCGGGCAGGCGTTCGCCTGCGCCGGCGACGTCTGTCACGTCGATACGCATCGAAGGCTCGTCGCGACGGCCCTGCGCGAGTTCGGCGGTCTCGACATCGCGATCAACAACGCGGGAACCGTCGGGCCGCTCAAACCGCTCGCGGACATCTCGCTCGACGATTGGCAGCACACGCTGTCTACCAATCTGACGGCCGCCTTCCTGGGCGCAAGCAACCAGATTCCCGCGATGCTCGAACGCGGAGGCGGCTCGATCGTCTTCACGTCCAGCTTCGTCGGGACCAGCGTCGGGCTACCCGGCATGTCCGCGTATGGTGCGTCCAAGGCCGGCTTGATGGGACTGGTGAAGGGCATCACCGCCGACTACGCGGCACGGGGGATTCGGGCAAACGCACTGTTGCCGGGCGGTGTGGACACCGCGATGGGGGGAGACCCCGAGCAGAAGGAATGGGCGGCCGGGCTCCACGCGATGAAGCGCATCGCCCGCCCCGACGAGATCGCATCCGCGGCGCTGTTTCTGGCGAGCCCGATGGCCAGTTTCGTTACCGGCTCGGCCCTGTTCGCCGACGGAGGCAATGCGGCCGTGAAGTGAATTCGCATCGCCGCAAACGCGCGTCGCGCCGCGCTCAACCGCCGGCGCGAGCCAGCATGTCGATGACCGCGCGGGTGCGCGAAGGCCGGGTGACTTCCGTCCAGTGCAGATGCGCGTATTTCGGGTCGTCGCGCAGGCCGGCGAACTTGACGCGATTCCTGGCGAACGTGGTGTACGACCACAGCAGCACCGACTCTCGCGAAAATGCCATCCGCAGCGACTCGCGGTTGCCGTGCGAAAGCTCGGTGCGCATGAGCCCGCGGCTCAACGTGCGCCAGAGCACCCGGGAGAACACTGTCCGCCGCCCGAAGTTGAGCCAGATCACGTGAGTGGCTCTCGACCAGAGCACGTCGCGCACGGCGCTGTAGTTCCCGTCGGCGACCCATCGGTCGCCGGCCGTCGCGGCCAGCACGGCGCGCTCGAACTGTTCCGGCGGCACGGCTGTCCAGTCGGGGCCCCAGTAGAGTCGATCCAGCTCGATGTACGGGCAGCCTGCTGCCACCGCCAGTGCGCTGGAAAAGGTGGATTTCCCCGCTCCGCTGGTTCCAACGACGACGAAGCGCATGGGTTTGATCGCGGTTGAATGTTGAGGCCGGCTATTGTGCCTCATGCACGAAGCGGTCGCTCGACTGCGGTTCGTCATTGAATATCGGCTATGGCCCTGCTTGCCCCACCACACTTCCTGCATTGTCGCGGCGGGCGGAGCCGGGAGCCCCTCGCCGCTCCGCAACGGTCATTTGAATTCGGCGTCTACCATTCGTTTCCCGCACCTTTGTACAATCAGCCGCTTCAGTCCTGCCGCCCACTGCTGCGGCAAACCCCGAAAAAAATAACGTGAGAGAAACGATGGCGACCGAACCCGGATTTCAGACGCGCATGTACGCGGATAGCGCCCGCGACGGGAGCCCGTCATGTGCGCTCGAATGGGCAACGACCGGGTGCGCGTTCCGACCGGATCGAGGGCTGGCATGAGCGACAAACCCGTTCTTGCCGCCGGTGCGCCGTGCGAACCTGCGGCGTCGGCTGCTTCCCTGATGGCGCTGGCGTGCCTGGTCGTATTCATGGCGCAAATGGCGACGACGGTGTACCTGCCGTCGCTGCCTGTCGTCATGCGCGAGTTGAAGATGACGCAAGGCGGCGCCGAGTTATCCATCTCCGCCTATGTGATCGGTGCCGCGCTGCCGGTGCCATTCTGGGGCGCTGCCGCGGAACGCTGGGGCCGGCGCGGCCCGCTGCTGATTTCGCTGCTGCTGTTCATTGGCAGCAGCCTGCTGCTCGCCGGCTGCACGGTCGCACCGACGCTGCTCGTGTTGCGCGCCATCCAGGGCATCGGCGGCGGCGGCGCGGCGATCATCGCCCGAATCGTCGTCCGCGACAACTGGCGCGGCGACGAACTGGCACGACGCCTCTCCGTGTTGTCGATCGCCTTCATCACGGCCCTGGGCGGCGGCCAGTTCATCGGCGGGCTCATCGGCCGATACAGTCATTGGCAAACGGGTTTCGTGCTGATGGCCGTCGTCGCCGCGCTGGCGATCGCGCTGTCGTACGCGTTGCCGTTGAAGGCGGGAAGCCGAGCCGCCAAACCGTCGGGCCTGGCCGGTACCTACTGGCTCCTGCTGCGGCGCCCGGGCTTCCTGTGGCCAGCCTGCGCGGGCGGATTGGGGTTCGCGACGACCGTCACCTTGCAGGAGGTGAGCCCGTTCGTGTTCCAGGAACATTTCAAGCTGGCCGTGACGAGCTTCGGCAGTATCGGCCTGCTGCTCGGCGTGGCCTATTTCAGCGGGGCGATGCTGGTCAACCGCCTCGTGAGACGGCATGGCGGCGTCCGGCTGATGCATGCCGGTGCTGCGTTGCTTGCGTTCGCAACCACGTTGATGCTGGTGTCGTGGCTGAGCGGCCTGCTGACCCATTTCACCGGCCTGTGGATCTTCATCGCGCTGTATTGCCTGGCGATCTTCGGCCAGGCGGTGCTGTTTCCGAACAGCATGGCGACCGCCGTCAGCGATGCGCATGAACACGGCGCGCATGCGATGGCCTTGTGCGGCTTCCTGCAGCAGGGACTGGCGGGCATCGCCGCGACGGCCGCGGTGCTGCAGCACCATGGCGGCGCGTGGACGCTCGCCGTATTCGTGCTGGGGGCGCTGACGTGGCTGGTGGTGCAGGTCAAGGTGCGGGGCAAGTAGGCGGCCGACGTCAACGGACGGTTCATCGGCCGTATGCATCTCTCGCGAAAACAGCGGCGTGCGGCCGCGCATCCGCGTCACGCTGCGCGGATATGCCGATACAAGAGGCAGTGTGACGCGCTCATGCTGCCGGCTGTGCCGTGCGGCTCAAACGAAAGATTCGTAGAAGTCATGTTCTCGCGCGTCGTTCGCGAGGCTTTTACTACGAATTAAAAGGCAGTGTCATCAAGGACGAGAATCGGAGGGGTATTAAAAATCCCTGCGGCGCGCCCGGAATGGCAATAATCAAAATCAATATTTAATAAAGCAAATAGCATCTGCCGCGCTACCTCGAGCTTCACATCCTCCATTCCGTCCGACCCGCGCCACGCACGCCTTTCCCCAGTAACGACGGGCCCGGCACGCACATTCCGCCGATGCGGTGTTGCCGAAACCGGCATCGCAGCCGACGAGATCATTTCAGATTTCTCACCAAATCATGACTCGATTAACATCGCCGATAGAAAATATTAACCTGTCAGAAAATATCTTGTAATTATAAAAATGACCTTCTAGCATCCCTCTGCAGTTCGTGACATGTCCTGGATCAAAGTCTGTACTTGATGCATTCCTCGAACATCACCCATACATAACCGGGGGATTACATGAAGAAACTGTCTCGCCTGCTGTCCATCACCGCGATTACCGTCGCGAGTCTCAGTGCTTTTGCCCAGGCCGGCGACCAGTCGGCCACGGTCGACAAGGCACTGCAACTGATCCAGCAGAACCCGTCCGCCTTCAGTCTGGCCGCCGGCGGCGCAGCACGCACGTTGAAGTTCGCAGGGCCGCAGGCGAGTGCGCCGACGGACGGCGATCAATTCGAGGTGCGCGACGTGATCGTCGATCCCGACGGCACCGAGCACGTGCGTTTCGACCGCTTCTACGCGGGCCTGCCCGTGATCGGCGGTGACGTGGTCGTCCATTCGAGCAAGGGGCAGTTGAAGCAGGCGAGCGTGACCCAGCTCGCGCCGATCAATCTCGCCGGCACGATCGGCAAGGTCGGAAACCGCTCCGTGATACGCAACGCGCCCGACATCGGCAACGCCAGGGTCAAGCGCATCGCGACCGCGCGTTTCAACTCGGACGTGCGCCGCGTCGACGACGCGGAACTCGTGGTGTTCGCACGCGACGTCACGCCGACGCTGGCCTATGCAGTGCGCGTATACGGCAAGTCGAACGACGTGCACGGCGATGCGGTGCTGTACTACGTCGACGCACGCACGGGCGCCGTGCTCGATGCGCAGGACCTGATCAAGACCGCCGCCGCGACCGGCACCGGCCGCTCGCTGTACTACGGCAACCTGACGCTGACCACCGACCAGACCGGCACGAACGCGTACCGGATGCTCGATCCGAATCGCGGCGGCGGCTCCGTATACGACGGCCGCGGACTGATCGCGGAGGACGTCGAGCAGGCGACCGACCTGCCGATCTTCACGAGCAGCACGAACGTGTGGGGCAACAACGCGACCACCGACCGGCAGACCGTCGCCGCCGACATCGATTACGGTCTGGCGTTAACTTGGGATTACTACAAGACGACGCACAACCGCAACGGTATCTTCAACGACGGGCGCGGCGTGAAGAGTTTCGCGCACGTGGTGTTCGACACCGGCAGCGGCACGACCGGCGCGAACGCGGCATGGATGCCGTCGCACATCATGGTGTACGGCGATGGCCAGCCCGGCACGAGCTTGCCGAAGCCGGTCGTGTCGGTCGACGTGGCCGGACACGAGATGAGCCACGGCGTGACCGAGGCCACGGCGAACCTGAACTATTCGGGCGACGCGGGTGGGCTGAACGAAGCGACTTCCGACATTTTCGGCACGCTCGTCAAGTACTACGCGAACAACCCGAACGATCCCGGCAACTACGTGATCGGTGCGCGCGTGGTGAGCGGCGGCCTGCGCAAGATGTACAAGCAGGATCTCGATGGCAGGTCGTTCAGCTGTTACCCGTCCGGCGGATTCTCGTGGTCGAATCCGCGCCACGATCCGCATTTCACGTCGGGTGTCGGCAACCGCCTTTTCTACCTGCTGGCGGAAGGCCCGACGGTGCCGTCGACCGATACCGGCCTGACGAAGGCGAAACTGGTCTGCAACGGCGACACGACCTTCACCGGGTTGGGCCGCGAGAAAGCCGGCAAGATCTGGTACCGGACGCTGACCGTGTATCTGAACGCCAACTCCAGCTACCCGAACGCGCGGCGTGCGTCGATCCAGGCGGCGAACGACCTGTACGGCGCGAATTCGGCCGAAAGCGCGACGGTCGCTCGTGCTTGGAGCGCGGTCGGGGTGAATTGATGGCGTGTGTGCCAGTGCGTTGAATGCCCGATGATCGATCGCGTGGCGGCATTTCGTGTCGGAGAACGGAGAGCCGATCGAGGCCACGCGACGCCCGGGCAAATGACGGACGCGTGTTGATCGACCGCCTGCGATTGCGGGCGGTCGATCTCTGGAATCCGGTTTTTGTCCCGCCAGCCACGTAGCCCGCTTTTCGGCACTGCGTGCCGACATGGTCGCGCCTGCCGCACCTTCCTCGATAACCGCGCCGCGTTCCCCGGCTGTCCGTGACGAACCCGGAAGAAACCTGACGGTGAAGCGCGGCGGAATCCAGCCATATCACCCATCTCCCACACCCGTCGGTCGATCGGCAAACCATCGGCCGATCCTTCGATATCCCGCCCCGTCTCGTTCCGGCACTTTTCCCAGAAAAAATATCTTCCGGGCAATCGTTTGCGTGCCGCCGCGCGGCGTTCAGTTTATTCATCGCATGCCGATATCCGGAAGGCGCGCCTGATCGAAGCGGCATCGCCCCGCGGTTTCGATCGGGAACGGCATCCACGCATGCGACGGATAGGGGAAGAAAGGTTTTGGCGACAGTTTTAGGGTGCATCGTTCAACGGCACAATCACTGGCTGGTCCTGCTTGCCGCGCTGTTGTGCGGGGCCGGCTCGTGGGTCACCGCGCGCCTGTTCCAGCGCACGGTGAACACCTCCGGCACGCAGCGGTTCGGCTGGCAGGTGCTGACGGCCATTTCGGCCGGCGTGGCGATCTGGTGCACGCACTTCATCGCGATGCTCGGCTTCGATGCCGGCGCGCCCGTGCAATTCGACCTGCCGCTCACGCTCGTGTCGCTGCTCATCGCGGTCGGCGGCAGCACGATCGGCTTCGCGCTGACGACCTGCCGCATCGTCAGGATCGCGCCCGCGCTCGGCGGCGCGATCGTCGGCGTCGCGATCGTGCTGATGCATTACACCGGCATGCTCGCGTGGCGGGTCGAGGGCATCGTGTCGTGGGACATCGGCTACCTGGTCGCATCGGTGCTGCTGGCGATGACCCTCGCGGCGCTCGCGCTGCACCTCGCGATGCGGCCGTCGCCGCACGCGGTCAACCAGATGGCCGGCGTGCTGTCGCTCGCGATCCTCGCGCTGCATTTCACCGGGATGTCCGCGCTGCGCATCACGCCGCTGACGCTCGACGGCGCGTGGACCGACGTGAACACGCTGCGTCCGCTGGCGCTGGCGGTCGCGGGTACGTCGCTCGTGATTGTCTGCACGGGGCTCGTGAGCTACGTGATCGACAGCAACGTGCGGGCCGAATCGCTCGAGCATCTGCGCCGGCTGGCACTGAGCGACATGCTGACCGGCCTGCCGAACCGGGCGAGCTTCAACGAGCGGCTGGACCTCGAAATCGCGCTGGCGCAAGAGCAGGGCACGAAGCTCGCGCTGATCGGCATCGACCTGAACCGCTTCAAGGAAATCAACGACCTGCGCGGCCACCACGCCGGCGACGAGGTGCTGCGCATCCTCGCGCGGCGCATGTCGAACCTGCTGCGCGAAGGCGAATTCGTCGCCCGCATCGGCGGCGACGAATTCGCGGCACTTTGCCGGATGGGCGACGACACCCGCCTGATGGATCTGCTCGAACGGCTCGAGCCGGCGCTCTACAAGCCGGTCAGGCTGGACGACTACGAGGTCGTGCCGGGCGCGAGCTTCGGCGTTGCCATTTACCCGGACGACGCCACCACCAAGGCGATCCTCATCAACAACGCGGACCTCGCGATGTACCGTGCGAAGGGCAGCGTCGCGCAATCGATCTGCTTCTACGAACCGGCGATGGACCTGATCGTCCGCGCGCGCCGCAGCCTCGCGGCCGACCTGCGCCGCGCGGTGGCCGACAACCAGCTGAGCATCCACTACCAGGTGCAGACGTCGCTGACGACCGGCGAGATCCGCGGCTACGAGGCGCTGCTGCGCTGGCAGCATGCGACGCTCGGCACGATACCGCCCACCGAGTTCATTCCGCTCGCCGAGGAAAACGGCGTGATCCTGGAGATCGGCGCGTGGGTGCTGCGCGAGGCATGCGCGCGCGCGGCCACGTGGGAGCCGCCCTATACGGTCTCGGTGAACGTTTCGGCCGTGCAGTTCATGCACGCGGACCTGACGGCGCTCGTGGCGGACGTGCTCGAGGCAACCGGCCTGCCGGCGTCGCGCCTGCAGCTGGAACTGACGGAATCGACGATCTTCGCCGGCCGCGAGCGCGCGCTGGATACGCTGCGGCAGATCAAGGCGCTGGGCGTGAGCATCGCGCTCGACGATTTCGGTACCGGCTATTCGTCGCTCGACACGCTGCGCTCGTTCCCGTTCGACCGCATCAAGCTCGACCAGTCGTTCGTCGCGGACGCGGAAGCGAAACCGCAGGATCGCGCGATCATCCGCGCCGTGCTCGCGCTCGGCAAGAGCCTGGGCATTCCGATCCTGGCCGAAGGCATCGAGACGCGCGACCAGCTCGTGCTGCTGGCCGACGAAGGCTGCGACGAAGCGCAGGGCTTCCTGCTCGGCAGGCCCGCACCACTCAACGAGATTGTCGGCAGCGGGCAGATCGCGCTGACCGGCAGCAACCGCGCCAGCGCGACGGTTCCCGCGTCCGGATCGGCCGTCACGGCCGAGCTGGATCCGGGCCCGCGCCGGTAAGCGACAACGCCGGATACGGCAATCCGAACGCAGGTTGCAGCAGGCAGGCTCACATGAAAACCCACTACGCACGGATGGTCAGACTGGCAAGCATCGCGGCGCCGGCCCGGAACCCGGACCTGCTCGCGGCGCAATTCCGGGTATTCGCCGGCCAGCTACCGGTGATGTACCTGATCCTCGTCTCGAGCACCTGGAGCCTCGCCGTCACGCACCTGCGCAGCACGCCGTGGTGGCTGTCGGTCGCGATGCCGGCCGGGATGACGCTCGTGTCGCTCGCGCGGCTGCTGCACTGGCGCCGCGCGCGGCTGGTGGAGCCGACGCCGGACACCGTGTCGCGTGCGCTCACGATGACGAACTGGCTGGTGATCCCGATCGCGGTGACGTTCACCCTCTGGGCGCTGCTGCTGTTCCCGTACGGCGACGCGTGGCAAAAGGCCCAGGTCGCGTTCTACATGGCGATCACGGTGATCGGCTGCATCTTCAGCCTGATGTACCTGCGCACGGCCGCGCTGATCGTGGCCGTGATCGTCAACGCCGCGTTCATCGCGTTCTTCCTTTCGACGGGCCAGCCGACGCTCGTCGCCACCGCGGTCAACATGGCTTTCGTGTCGGCCGCGCTGATCGCCGTCATCTCGGTCAACTACCGGGGCTTCGTGCGCACCGTCGACGCGCAGGCCGAATCGCGGATGCGCGAGCAGGCGCAGACGCGGCTGATGCGGATGATCGACGACATGCCGGTGGCCGTGATGACTGCCGACCCGGAGACGTTCCGCATCAACTACCTGAACACGGCGTCGCGAAACCTGCTGCGCTCGATCGAGCATTTGCTGCCGATCCGCGCGGACGATGCGCTCGGTGCGTCGATCGACTTCTTCCATCCGCACCCGCAGCACCAGCGCCGCCTGCTCGCCGATCCGGCGAACCTGCCGCATCGCGGCCGCGTGCGGCTCGGGCCGGAAGTGCTCGACCTCCAGGTCTCGGCGGTGCGCGATGCCGAGGGGCGCTACATCGGCCCGATGCTGTCGTGGTCGATCGTCACGCAGCAGGCCGAGGCGGAAGCGCGCATCCACCAGCTCGCGCATCACGATTCGCTCACCGGCCTGCCGAACCGCGCGACCTTCCTCGCCGAATTCGACACGAGCCTGCGCCGCTCGGACAAGACGCTCGGGCTGCTCTTCATCGACCTCGACGGCTTCAAGCTGATCAACGACGCGTGCGGGCATTCGGCGGGCGACGAGGTGCTGCGCCAGGTCGCGGAACGCCTTCGCGGGCAGTGCCCGGAAGCGAGGACGATGTTCGGGCGCATTGGCGGCGACGAATTCGCGGTGCTGCTGCGCGACACCGACGCGGACGGCGCGATGGGCGCGGCCGCGCGGCTCGTCGACACGCTCGTCGCGCCCTATGCGCCGTCGCCCGAGCGGCAGTTCCGCATCGGCGCGTCGATCGGCTGCGTGCTGGCGCCGCATCACGGCAACGACGCCGGCGTGCTGCTGTCACGCGCGGACATGGCGCTCTATGCGGCCAAGAAAGCCGGGAAGGGGACGTACCGGATGTTTTCGCCGGACATGGAAACGAGCGCGCAGGAGCGGATCGCGCTCGAATCGAAGCTGCGCGTCGCGCTGGACGAGAACCAGGGGCTGTACGTGTTCTACCAGCCGATCGTCGATGTCCTGACTCGCAAGGTGACGGCGCGGGAGGCCCTGCTGCGCTGGCATCACCCGCGCGCCGGCTGGATTTCGCCGGGCTACTTCATTCCGGTGGCCGAGCGCGGCGGCCTGATCGACCGGCTCGGCCGCTTTGTGCTCGACCATGCATGCCGGGAGGCGGCGCGCTGGCCGGACGGCGCGCGCGTCGCCGTGAACGTGTCGGCGGCGCAGCTCGGCCACGGCACGATCGTGCCGGCCTTCGCGGCGGCGCTGGCCGGCGCGGGCCTCACGCCCGACCGGCTGGAAATCGAGGTGACGGAAACCGCGCTGCTGCATGACGAGGGCAAGGCGATCGCGGACCTGCGCGCGCTGCGTTCGATGGGCGTGCGCGTCGCCCTCGACGATTTCGGCACGGGCTTCTCGTCGCTCGCGCATCTGCGCGCGTTTCCGTTCGACAAGATCAAGATCGACGGCAGCTTCGTGCGCGATGCGATCTCGCGACCGGACTGCGCGGCCGTCGTATGCGCGGTGGCCGATCTCGGCAAGCGTCTCGGCGTGACGACCGTCGCGGAAGGCGTCGAGACGGAGGAGCAACTGGCGTGCATCACGGATGCCGGCTGCCGCGAGGTGCAGGGCTTCCTGATCGGCAAGCCCGCGCCGGGCGAGCACGATGCGCCGGCCATTCGCTGGATCGAGCGGGCCGCGCTGGCTGCGCAGTCGACGGGCAGGCGGGCGTGAGCGACGGCGACGCGACCGGACTGCGCGATACCCGGATCGATTGAAGGCCGAAAACGTGCATTCCGGGATGACGATTGCGCGCGCCGGGCGGGTTGCGTTGCGGGTCAGGAATGCACGTCCGCGATCACGCGTCGAACGGCAAACGCCAGCGGATCGACCTCGTGCACCCCGATGCTGAGTCTCGCATCGAACGACGCCGCAAGCTGCTCGAGTTGACCGAAAGCGTATCCGGGGTCCGCGGTGACGATGGTCACGAAGGCCATACCCCGGCGATATCCCGCCTTGACATCGATGCGAACGCCGCCCGGAAAGCGCTGGTGAAGCGCTTCGCGAACCAGGCCGATATCGATCTCGCCGGGTTCCGCGCGCCGGCCTTTCCGAGGGGTGACATCACGCACGAAAAAACAGGCGCTGACGCGCACTTCCGGGCCGTCGATGGCGCCGACATGCGCACCTTGCCGATAGGCGAGCACCGCGAGCCGCTTGCGCCGCTCGATTCCCGATACCAGGACACACGTGCCGGCGACGTTGGTCTGGCCTTCCGCGATCATTTGCGCGAATCGAACCGCCCGCTCGCCGGAATCCTCACGCGAGCCGAAATGCAGCGCAAGCCTTGGCGTTCGACCGATTTCCGCGCCGAGCCGCTTCTTGACCGACAGCATGGCCGCGTCGTCGATGTCGTCGAACACGAGTTCCGCGGCGAGCGGGCGACCGGCGGAATAGCCGGTGAGCAGTTGCCGGATCTCGACGAGTTCACCTGGCGCGCCATCCCCCTGCAGTTCGAGCGTGACGAGGACGACCTCTCCATGCAGCCAGGTCCTGGCGGCGGGATGGGGCTTCCGGGCGGCCAGATCGCGTGCGTCATCCGCGCCTGACGCACGCACCGCGGCCAGCAGGAACACGTCGTGGGCGTGGATGCCGCCGGGCACCACGTATGCGCCTTTCTTCCAGGCCAGCGCACGCAATTCCGGAAACAGGTCGTCTGCCTCGTATCCCGTCGCGATCACCGAGCGGCCGATCGCCGCCAGCTCGCGAGGCGACCCTCCGCCCGACAAGCCCGGCCCCGCGACCGCTTCTTCCTTGAACAGGCGCTTCCACTCGGACGAATACTCGGCATCGGGCGCCCATGACGGCAGCAGTTGTGCGAGGTAGGCGTCCGCGTCCGCGATGGTCTCGAATTTCGCGACCATCACGCACTCACCGCTGTTGTTGCCGGAGAAGGCCTGCCACACGCTGACCGGCGGCGTTGACCGGGTTCGGCCGGCATCTGCGCCGCGACGTGCACAACCGCGCCGCGCACTGGGCTGCTCGAGATGCGCACGCGCGTTGCGCCACCCGTGCAGGATGTCCTCCGCACTGGCGGCGGGCAGGCCGCCGTCCTGGAACGAGCAGCCCTGCATGCGCTGATCGGGCGTGATGGAGACGAAGTCCAGCCCCGCGCCGCAGTCGCCACTGCCGTCGGCACCGTCGAACAATCTGGATACGGGCACCGCGTCGCCGAAGCACACCGACAGGCGGCAGGCGATCGGCGAATCCTGCACGGTGACCGCGAGCTGCGCGCGCCCCCTCGGCGAAAGGTGCCTGCGCAAATCGGGGCCGATGTAGGACAGCAACGAGACATCCTGACAACCCAGCGCGGCCAGTTCGGCCAGCAGGGCGGGGAGGCCCGGCAGCACGGCGTCGTCGACGATCAGGTTGGCGCCCCACCTTTGCCCGTATTCCGACAGGACCGTGCCCGCGTCGCGCCAGCGCACGTCGTCGTAGAGCGAGACGCGGACCTGGCCGAAGCGGCCCGCGTAGGGCGCGAACGTGTTGCGCCGGATCAGCGTTCCATTGGTCGTGACATTCAGTGCAAGCGGCGTGGTGTGATGGAGGATGTCGATCAGCTCGGCGAATCCACGGAACGCGAACGGCTCTCCGCCGCCGAAGGCGACTTCCAGCGTGCCTGCCGCGGCGAGGCCGCGAAGGACGCCGGCGGCCGACTGGACGGACCAGGCGCTGTCGCGCCGCACATCACGCGAGCAGAAGTCGCAAGACAGATTGCACTTGTTCGTTATCCCGAACATCACGACCCGGGGTGCGAGGCGCCGCAAGTGGCGGGTCGCCGCGTTCTCGATCCGGACGTGCGTTCCTGTCGCGGGGTGAAAGCGCAGCAGCGCGCCGTCCAGCGGATACGCCCTGAATGCATTGCGGTCAAAACCAGTGGAAACCGGCATCGGCGAGGCCCTCTGTCTTTTTGTCGAGGATCCCCGTGAACCCGGTGGCAGCACGGGAAACCGTCATATTTGAAGCAACTCGCGCAGTCACCATCCGTTGCCCGGCCGAGCATGAGTGGCAGGCGCGGGGAATGGCGCAAGGCGCTTCACGCTCGGGGAGAAAGAAATCATCGAGCGCGTCGCGCCCGAAAGGGAAATCATCCCGGCGTGTAGCCGGCAGCCGACACGCGCGGCCGCCGTAGAGTCGCACCGATTATAACGGCGGCCCGATCACGGCCCGGCCTGCGAGGTCAGATGCGGTCGAAGTCGAACGGCGTCACGTCCGGCAGGCCTTCGACCTGTTGTACCTCGACGCCGCACCCAGTGCGGAGCGTGTCGATCGTGCGGCGCGCCTCGAGTGCCTTCTTTGAAACGACCCATCAAGCCGGACGGCAAGCGGATCGCGGAGAAGTGAACTGCGATGCTTGCTCGAGGTCATTGCGGTGCATGCGCAGCCGCCGTAGGATGGCGGGAGACGTGCGTTTCACATCACGTCATCTTGGCGACATCTTTCTCACGTACATCTATTGCACTTCGCCAGTCGGCGGGGTGCCGATTTTTCAAGGAAGACCGACCATGGCGGCAAAACGCCTTCGCATCAACATGATTACCCGTCGCCAGTCGACGTTCGACGGCCGTCATCTCGACACCGAGGCGGTACGCCGCTACGACGCGCAAGTGCAAGACGCGATTCCCGCCCAATTGAAAGGCACGCAGGGTGCCGAGGCGGAATGGCTGCCGCGCGTGAAGGTGAGCGAGCGTTAATCCGGATACACCGATTCCGCCGTCCGGCCGCGCGCCCCTGTTTCGATCGATGTGAAACGCGCCCGCCGGACGGCGGGCGCATGATGACGCGCGACGCGCGCGTCTCTTCGTTCGCGAATTACTGGCTGGTGGCCAGCTCCGCTGCGGGGACCTTCACGACGGGCCGCAGACCGATCACGAGCGGACGTGCCTCAGTGGACAGCGCGCTCACGTCGCCGCGATTGGCGCGCACGATCAGGCCCGCCACCGCATTCAGTGCGCTCATGAACGCGCCTTCGAGCCAGCCGCCGAGGTGGCTGTAGCTGTCGCTGGCGATGAAGAAGCGGTTGTCGAGCGACGCGGCGAGCGCATGCGTGTGATACCGGAAGCACAGGTTGCTCTGGTGATGGTCGCCCGTCATGTCGAGCTTGAAGCCGCCGGCCGTCTTGTTGGTCGTCCAGTCGAAGACAAAGCGGTCCGCCGTGCGTGCTTCCGCGAGCAGCTGATAGAACCACCACGGTTGTGCGTTCGACGCGCCCGCATACTTCACGTACCGATACGCGCGATTCACCATCGTCCGGTACATCCCATCCGCCGTACCGGTCTCGGTTGCCGGGTTTTGCGGATACAACCCGAAATCGTGCTGAAGCCGGGTCGAATCGTCCTCCCACGTGTAGCTGGCGAGCAGGCTCGAATACTCGGGCGCCTGGCCGTCTTCGACGATGGGGCTCGGTACCACGTAGCTCGCCGCGAGGCCGCTGTCGGAGACGACGGCCTTGATCGGTTCGCCGCGCCATTGCGGGACCCACGGCTGGTCGAGCGCGGTGGTCTTGACGGTGGCGAACACCTTCGACGAGCGCGCCATGTGAAGCTGGCCGATCGCCGTGACGATCCGGGCGTTTGCAGCGGGGCTGCTATCGCTCAGCAGAAGCGGCGGATAGACCTGGTTGTACGTATGCGTTTCGAGGCCCAGGCCCGCGTCCCCCAGATTCTGGCTGGCGGCATGTTCGAAGCCGCTGCGGCTGACGATCGGCGTCAACTGATCGTGCGGGACGGCGAGAATCACGAAATCGTAGGCTTCGGAATGGACGGCGTTATGGCTGTCGTATGACAGCAGTTGTGCGCGCGCCGACGCGGTGCCGGAATGACAGGCGTTCGCGACGCGTTCCTGACGAACCTGGACGGCCAGCTTGCCGGCGCCGACGTCCTGGGCCTTGAGGAACAGATTCCGGATGAACTCGACGTTTTCCGTGACCGGCAGCGTGTATTCGTTCGAATAGTCCCAGAGGATCAGCCGCATCATCTCGACCAGCGAGATGTTGTACAGCGGCTTGAAGCCGCCGGTGCCGAAGCCGAAGCGGCCGAACAGTTCGACGTAGTAGCTGATCGATTCATCGACGTCGAGCACACCGTCGACCGGCGGCAGCGTTCCCTTCTCGAACGCAACCGTCACGATCTCGCGGACGGCCGCGCCGAGCGTCAGGCCATCGTATTGCGCGATGAACTCGGGCCAGTACTTCGTCTGAATCCGCTCGAGGGCATCGGCCGGCGGCGTAGCCGCATTCAGGATCGCCGCGATCTTGGCCGGATCCACATTGGCGATCGGATACATCGCGACATTCTCGCCTTGCGGGTTGCCCACCAGCCCGCCGGCGACGACACCCAGTACCTTCAACGTCGGCGAATCCGGATCTTCCCAGTCTTTCGGATCGCTCCCGACATAACGGTCGACCCGATTGCCGAACACGAATTCGGTCGGCACCTTGCCGGGATTCGGAAATACCTTGATCGGCGCCGCGTCCCCGAATGCGGCGGACGCATAATGCCAGGTCAATCCGGCGATTTCCGGAAAGCGCATCGCGCCTACTTCGTAAATGGTGTCGCCGCTGGCAGGATCGCCGTTGTGAACGAGTGCCGCCGACACTCTTCCGGCCTTGAGCCCGCGTACCTTGATCGCCTTGATTCCCGGCCGGTCATGAAGAAACGAATCGGGATCGGCTTCGTAGATCTGCACGTCGATGCCGCTTCCTGCCGGCAGCGTCGCCGCGAGCCGGCCCAGTTCGTAGAGTGCGGCGATGCCGCCTGCTCCGCCGCCGACGATGGCGATCCTGTAGTTGCCGGCGGGCAGCGTACCCAACGGCGCGGCGGCGGCGACCGGATAGGACACCAGCGCGGAATCGGGATGCCGGTAGTTGATCCCGCTCAACCGGGCTTCACCAACGGTGGTGGCAATCTTCTTCTCGTCCTTCAGGCCGAGCAGCCGGGGAATGACGGTAACGCCCATGACGTTTCTCCATCGAGAGAGTGGAAACCGCGCGATATCGATCCCGCTTGCCGCTGGCACAGCGCGTCGGGACCGATTCAGGACAACGACAACGCATTGCGAACGAAGCTTGCGCAGTATGCGAATGCGGTTTCGCCAAATCAATCAATTTTTGTTTGAGAAACGATCGAGGAGAATGAGCGAAATGATGGAAAAGAGGCGGGCTTGGGAAGGGGGGGGCGTGACGGCAAACGTCACGGGATCCCGATCGAATCGTCGATCATCTTCGGATTGCCGAACACGCGACCGGTGAAGCGTGCGATCAGCTGCGCAAGCACCGCTGACGGGTGACGCCTGCCTCGACATCCTCGAAAATGCGCCTCCCCGTGCTCGATGAATCGGGGAGGCGCCTCGCCAGCCTGACAGAGACGTCAAAGGTCCGACCGCACGCAACGGTCAGTTCGACATCCCGAATCGCGGATCGATATACGCATCGATATTCTGCGACTGCTTGTACACGCCGTTGCGCACGTTGAACGCATTCGCGTTGCGCGTCGAGCCGTAGATCGAATCGAGACCGTCGCCCTTGCGGAACGCACGCTTCGCGGCGGCTTCGTCGAGCAGGTGCGTGCCTTTCAGCAGCGGGAGGTATTGCTCCGGCGTGAGCCCGACGCGCGCGGACATGATCCTGACCGCATCTGCCTGCGTCTTCGGGTCGTTGATGTACGCGACGCAGCGGTACCACACCTTGATCACCTTGGCCCAGTCGGCCCGGCGCGCGGCGAGGCTCGCGGGCGCGACCGTGATCGCATCGTAGATCAGCCCCGGCGCGTCGGCCGACGTGAAGATTGCGCGTGCGCCCGGTGCGCGCTTCAACGCCTCGTTTGCGTTCGGCTGCCATGCGGCGACGGCGGCGACATCGGTCGACGAGCCGAGCACCTGCGGCAGTTCGTTGGTCTTCGCATTGACCAGCGTCACGTCGCCATCCTTCAATCCGTGCTTTTGCAGCGCGGTTTCGAGCAACAGGTGATCGACGAGGCCGAGCTCGACGCCGACCTTCTTGCCCTTCAGCCCCTCGACGCTGCGCAGCGGCGGCTTCGCGATGATCATGTCGTTACCGGCGGAATAGTCGGTCAGCAGGATCATCACGTTCTTCGCGCCGGATGCGCCCGTCACGAGCGCATCGCCGTTGGTTGCCGCGACCGCGTCGAGCTTGCCCGCGGAAAACGCGTCGAGCGACGCCGAGTAATCGAACCATTCGAAATCGACGTCGACGCCGGCCTCCTTGAACCAGCCCTTGTCGAGCGCGACCTGGAACGCGACCCAGCCGGGCCAGTCGCTGTAGCCGATCTTCAGCGGCGCCGCCGCGTGAACGGCGGGCGCCGCGAGCAGCGCCGCAGCCGTGGCGGCGGCACCCAATGCACGACGGGCGGAACGGAAGGACAGCAGGCGGCGGAGTGCCGAGGCGGGACGGGTCATCGTGTTTCTCCAGGAGACCGGGATCGGGATCGTCGATACGGACCGTGCAGGAGCACGGTCCGGCTGCGTAGCCGGTTCCTGCGGATGCGGAACGAACGAAGCGGCCACGGAGAGGCGCGATGGCCGTTGCCATCGCCAGTCTCCCGGGCTTTTGTCCCGCCGTGTAGCGCGTGCGCGTCCGCTCTCGCGATCGGACGAACCCGTGCCGGGCTGCTCTCGGACCAGACGTTCGATGAACCGGAACCCTAGCATCCCTAAGATGCGACGCCGCCGCACCTCTCGGCGTCATGCCGAGCGAGAACCGTGCCAACGACGTGCGACGAGGGCGGCTCAGCGGCGGCGCGCGGCGCGTTGCAGTTCGATGAAGCGGGCGGAGAAGAGGGCTGTCAGCGCGCGCCGGAGCAGGTCGAGCTTGTTCATGAGCGGTCGGATGTCGAGTGTAGGTGCCGCCATCGATGCAATGCCCATGCCATTGCGGATCGTGCCGTGCATGTGCATGCGACACGCACTGCGCCGGTGCGGGATCGCGTTCGCCTGGTGCGAGGCACGCCCGCCGCGAGGGCACGGGGCCGCCGCCATGTCGTGCACGCGGCGCACGTGCGGGCCGCCGCACCGCGTTGTGCGGCCGTTTCGTCGTGGCTGGCACGCAACTCGCTTGATCGTTGCCCGAGAGGTGCGAAGCAATTTGCATCATCTTCAGGATCGCTAGGGTTCCGGTCATGCGGCGTTCGCGCCGCACGATGCCTGGTCCGAGAGCAATCCGGTCTTGCCTTCGCCTCGATACGAGGCAGCGGCGAGGCTCCACGGAGGGATAAAAGCCCGGGAGGTCGCGATGTCGTTCGGTCGCCCTCTCACGCCTTTTATCCAACCGACCACGGAGCCGCCATGTCGCCGAGCCCCCAAGCCGTCCTCGCCCCACTACCGCACGTCGCGTGGGAAACGCTGATTCCCGCCGGGACCCACTGGTCCGGCATCCTGCGCCGCGGCCTCGCGCTGCGCATCGTCGATGTCGAAGGCGGCGCGAACCTGTCCGCCGTATTTCATCGCCAGGAAGACCCGCTCGAACGCTACAACATGGCCGATACGCTGAAGGCGCAGCACACCGCGCATCTCACGCGCGGCCATGCGCTGTACACGGACATGGGGCGCGTGATCGCGTCGATCACGGCCGACACGCTCGGCTGGCACGACCCGCTCGGCGGCGTCGGCGATGCGCGCCTGTTCGCACACAAGTACGGCACGACGACGTACCAGGCCGATCGCAACGCGATGATCCGCAACGGTCGCGACAGCCTCGTGCTCGAGCTCGCGAAGTACGGGCTGTCGGCGCGCGACCTCGCCGCGAACGTCAATTTCTTCAGCAAGCTCGAGACGGGGGGCGACGGCACGCTCGATTTCGTCCCCGGCCATTCGACGGCCGGCAGTGCCGTCGACCTGCGCTTCGAGATGAACACGCTCGCGGCATTCTCGACCGCGCCGCATCCGCTCGATCCGCGTGCGGACTATGCGCCGAAGCCGGTGAAGCTGATCGCGTACCGCGCGTATCCGGCGGACGCCGCCGCACCCGAAGACGATCCGTGCCGGCGCGCGTGCGCCGAGAACATGCGCGGCTTCACCAACACCGACCGCCTGTTCGCGTAAGGAGCCGCACCATGCCGATCATCGAAAGCCGCCTCGACCCGCGCGACGCGATCCACGACATCACGCTGAACGCGGGCGAACCGTGGCTGCACGACCTGAAGCGCGGGCAGGTCTTCCGCATCCTCGCCCTCGAGGGCAACCAGGCCGTCGACACGCTGTTCTACCGGTCCGACGACCCCGAGGAGCGCTACAGCGCACAGGACACGATCCGCGCGCAGCGCAACCTGTACCTGAGCGCCGGCAGCGTGCTGCTGTCGAGCCGGGGCAACGCGATGGCGACGATCGTCGCCGATACGTGCGGGCGTCACGACACGCTCGGCGGCGCATGCGCGGCCGAGAGCAACACGGTGCGCTATGCGCTCGACAAGCGGCACATGCACAACTGCCGCGACAGCTTCCTCAATGCAATCGCGCACTGCACGTGCGGCACGGGCGCGCGGCTCACCAAGCGCGACCTCGTCGGCAACGTCAACTTCTTCATGAACGTACCCGTCACGCCGCTCGGCGGGCTGACGTTCGAGGACGGCATTTCCGCGCCCGGCAAGTACGTCGAGATGCGCGCGGAGATGGACATCACCGTGCTGATCTCGAACTGCCCGCAGCTGAACAACCCGTGCAACGGCTACAACCCGACGCCCGTGCGTCTCACCGTGTGGGAGGCCGAATGAGATTCGCCAAAGTCCTCGTTGCGAACCGCGGCGAAATCGCGTGCCGCGTGATCCGGACGCTGAAGCGGCTCGGCATCGCGTCGGTCGCGATCTACTCGGACGCCGACCGCGACGCGCGTCACGTGACGCTCGCCGACGAAGCCGTGCGGGTCGGCCCCGCGCCGGCGGCGGAGAGCTACCTGAACGTCGCGGCGATCCTCGCAGCTGCGCGCGAGACGGGCGCACAGGCCGTGCATCCCGGCTACGGCTTCCTGTCCGAGCATGCCGGTTTCGCCGATGCATGCGAAGCGGCGGGCGTGCGCTTCATCGGGCCGCGCGGCGACCAGATGCGCGCGTTCGGCCTCAAGCACACCGCGCGCGCGCTCGCGGCCGCACAGGGTGTCGCGCTGCTGCCGGGCACGGGCCTGCTCGACGACGTGGCGACGGCGCTCGCCGAAGCCGATGCGATCGGCTATCCGGTGATGCTGAAGAGTACGGCCGGCGGTGGCGGGATCGGCATGTCGTTGTGCCGTGACGCCGCGCAGCTCGAGGCGGCCTTCGAATCCGTCGTGCGGCTCGGCAACGCGAACTTCGCGCATGCGGGCGTGTATCTCGAGAAATTCGTCGAGCACGCGCGGCATATCGAAGTGCAGATCTTCGGCGATGGCCGCGGCGGCGCGATCGCGCTCGGCGAACGCGATTGCTCCGTGCAGCGCCGTAACCAGAAGGTGATCGAGGAGACACCCGCGCCGGACCTGACCGATGCCGAGCGCGACACGCTGCACGCGAGCGCGGTGCGGCTCGCCCGCGCGGTCGGCTACGCGTCGGCCGGCACGGTCGAGTTCGTGTTCGACGCGAACGCGCGCCGGTTCTATTTCCTGGAAGTGAACACGCGGTTGCAGGTCGAACATTGCGTGACCGAAGCAGTCACCGGCATCGATCTCGTGGAATGGATGATCCTGCAGGCCGAAGGCGACCTGCCGCCGCTCGACACGCTCGCCGTCGCGCCGCGCGGCGCGAGCATCCAGGTGCGGCTCTATGCGGAAGATCCGCACAAGCAGTTCCAGCCGAGTGCCGGCGTGCTCACGCATGTCGCCTTTCCGGACGACGTGCGCGTCGACGGCTGGATCGACGCGGGCACCGAGGTCAGCGCGCATTACGATCCGTTGCTCGCGAAGCTGATCGTGCGCGGCGATACGCGCCGCGACGCGCTGGCGGCACTGCAGGCCGCGCTGGCGCGGACCGAGCTGTACGGGATCGAAACCAACCTCGACTACCTGCGCGCGATTGCCGGCTCGGACACGTTCGCGCGCGGCGCGCCGACGACGGCGTTCCTGTCGCGCTTCGCATTCGCGCCGCACACGATCGACGTGCTCGACGGCGGCGTGCAGACCACCGTGCAGCAGGCGCCCGGGCGCGTCGGTTACTGGAGCGTCGGCGTGCCGCCGTCCGGTCCGATGGACGATCGCGCGTTCGATCTCGCCAACGCGCTGCTCGGCAACGCACGCGACGCGGCCGGGCTGGAATTCACGATGGTCGGCGCGACGCTGCGCTTCAACACCGCGACACTGTTCGTGCTCGGCGGTGCGCCGCTCGCGGCAACGCTCGACGGCGAGCCCGCGCCGTTCTGGCAGGTGCTGCGCGCTCGACCGGGCGCGGTACTGAAGCTCGGCGGCGTGACGAGCGCGGGCGTGCGCGCGTGCCTGGCCGTGAAAGGCGGGCTGCAGGTGCCCGACTATCTCGGCAGCAAGGCCACCTTCACGCTCGGCCAGTTCGGCGGTCACGCGGGGCGCGCGCTGCGCAAGGGCGACGTGCTGCATCTGCACGCGGACGCGGGGCGCGGCGACGCCGGCGCGACGCTGGCCGAAGACGACATTCCCGCCTTGACGCATGCATGGACGCTCGGTGTGCTGGACGGGCCGCACGGCGCGCCGGACTTCTTCACGCCGGACGACATCGCGATGCTCTACGGCACGCAGTGGACGGTCCACTACAACTCGAGCCGCACCGGCGTCCGGCTGCTCGGACCGAAACCGCAATGGGCACGCGCGGACGGCGGCGAGGCCGGCCTGCATCCGTCGAACATCCACGACAACGCGTATGCGATCGGCGCGGTCGATTTCACCGGCGACATGCCGGTGATCCTCGGCCCGGACGGCCCGAGCCTCGGCGGCTTCGTGTGCCCGGTGACGGTCGTGCGCGACGAGCTGTGGAAGCTCGGCCAGTTGCGCCCGGGCGATACGGTGCAGTTCGTGCGCGCGGCCGCGTCGGCCGGGAAGCCGGCTGCTGCGATCGCGCAACCGACGCGCGACGTCGCCACGGCTGCCTCCGCCGCGCCCGGCGAATGCGTGCTGCATCGCGATCCGTCGGCGGGCGGCGGCATCGGTGTCGTCTACCGGCGCTCGGGCGACCGCAACGTGCTGGTCGAATACGGGCCGCTCGTGCTCGACCTGAACCTGCGTTTTCGCGTGCATGCCCTCATGTGCTGGCTCGACGCGCACAGGTTGCCCGGCATGCTCGACCTGACACCGGGCATCCGCTCGCTTCAGGTGCAGTTCGATGCACGCGTGCTGCCGCTCGATGCACTGCTCGCGCATCTGCAGACTGCGGAGCGGGAACTCTCCGACGTGGCCGACATGCGCGTGCCGAACCGCATCGTGCACTTGCCGCTGTCGTGGGACGACCCGTCGACGCGCGTCGCGATCGAGCGCTACATGCAGTCGGTGCGGCCCGATGCGCCGTGGTGTCCGAGCAATATCGAGTTCATCCGGCGGATCAATGGGCTGGCGAGCATCGACGACGTGAAGCGCATCGTGTTCGACGCGCGTTATCTGGTGATGGGGCTCGGCGATGTTTACCTCGGTGCGCCGGTCGCAACGCCGATCGATCCGCGGCACCGGCTCGTGACGACCAAATACAACCCCGCGCGTACCTGGACACCCGAGAACGCGGTCGGCATCGGCGGCGCGTATCTGTGCGTGTACGGCATGGAAGGGCCCGGCGGCTACCAGTTCGTCGGCCGTACCGTCCAGATGTGGAACCGTCACCGCACCACGCGGGAGTTCGAAGCCGGCAAACCGTGGCTGCTGCGCTTCTTCGACGAGATCCGCTTCTACGAAGTCAGCGAGGCCGAGCTGGCTGCGCTGCGCGCGGATTTCATCGCGGGCCGCGCGTCGCTGAAGATCGAGGAATCCGTGTTCGACCTGGGCGCGTACAACCGCTTCCTGCGCGACGAGGCGGAGTCGATCGCGACGTTCAAGGCCGCGCAGCAAACCGCGTTCGAAGCCGAGCGCGAGCGGTGGCGGGCGGCCGGGCACGCGGAGTACGTCGGCGAAGCGGAGCAGGGCGACGCGCAGGCGGCGCGGGAAACGGCCGCGCTCGACGATACGCAGCGCGCGATTGCCGCGGACGTGTCGGGCAGCGTGTGGAAGGTGCTGGTCGAACCCGGCGAGCGCGTGACCGAAGGGCAGGTCGTCGCGATCGTCGAATCGATGAAGATGGAGGTGGCGGTGACGGCAATGGAAGACGGCACGATCGAGACAATCGATTGCGCGCCGGGCGCGGCGGTCGTGGCCGGCCAGCGGCTGATGGTGCAGAAGACCGGCGCCGCCGAGGAGGTGGCATGAGCACGACACAACGTTCGCCGCTGCCCGGGCCGGGCTCGATCGCCGCACTGCGCGCGTGCTACGAGGCGGGCACCCTGACGCCGCACACGCTCGTCGACGCGATCGCCGCGCATTTCGACGCGGGGGATCCGCATCATGCGTGGATCCGGCCGCTGACGCACGCCGAGATGACGACCTACGCCGACGCGCTGGCCGGACGCGACATCGCGTCGCTGCCGCTCTACGGCGTGCCGTTCGCGATCAAGGACAACATCGACCTCGCCGGCATTCCGACGACGGCGGCCTGTCCGGCCTATGCGTACACGCCGGATCGCAGCGCGCCCGTCGTCGAGCGATTGATCGCGGCCGGCGCGATTCCGGTCGGCAAGACCAATCTCGACCAGTTCGCGACCGGGCTGTCGGGGCAGCGCTCGCCGTACGGCGCGTGCCGCAATGCGCTCGATCCGCGCTATGCGTCGGGCGGATCGAGTTCCGGGTCGGCGGTGGCGGTCGCGCTCGGCGTCGCGGCGTTCTCGCTGGGGACCGACACGGCCGGTTCCGGGCGCGTGCCGGCAGCGTTTCACGGGCTCGTCGGACTCAAGCCGACCCGCGGCGTGCTGAGTACGCTCGGCGTCGTGCCGGCTTGCCGGTCGCTCGATTGCGTGTCGGTGTTCGCGCACTCGCCGGCCGACGCACGGTCGGTGTTCGCCGTCGCGCAGGGCGTGACGGAAGGCGATCCCTACGGGCGCGCATGGCAGCCGCTGCCGGATGTCGACCGGGGGCGTTCGCTCGGCCAGTGGGGTTTCGGCGTACCGCGTGCCGATCAGCTCGAATTCTTCGGCGACGAATCGTATCGCGCGGCCTGGGAAGCGGCGCTCGAACGCCTGCGGGCGACGGGCGCGCGGATCGTCGAGATCGATTTCAGCCCGTTCCTGGCCGCCGCGCGGCTGCTCTACGAGGGCCCGTGGGTTGCCGAGCGGCTTGCCGCACTCGGCGCATTCGCCGCGCGGGAGCCCGATGCGCTCCATCCGGTGATTCGCACGATCGTCGGCGGCGCGTCGCGCTTCAGCGCGGCCGACGCGTTCGCCGCATTCGACCGGCTCGCGACGCTGCGCGTCGAGGCGGGCCGCGCATGGGCCGGGCTCGACGCGATCGTGATGCCGACCTCGGCCACGACCGCGACCGTGGACGCGCTCGAAGCCGATCCGATCGGCATCAATTCGCGCTTCGGCTACTACACGAACTTCGTCAACCTGCTCGACCTGTCGGCGATCGCGGTGCCTGCCGGCGTCTGCAAGACCGGGGCGCACACGGGCTTGCCGTTCGGGATCACGTTCGTCGGCCGCGCGCACGACGATGCGCGGCTGCTCGATCTCGCCCAGGCGTGGGGCGACGGCGATCAGGCTGTCCGTGAGTCCGGAGGCGCTGCAACGGCGGATGCGGCGCCGACGGAATCCACCGGCGTCGTGCGCGTGGCCGTCGTCGGTGCGCATCTGCGAGGCGAGCCGTTGAACGGGCAGCTCACGCAGCGACGCGCGCGTTTCGTCGCGGCGACGACGACGGCGGCCACGTACCGTCTCTACGCGCTGTCCGGCGCGGCATCCGGCGGCAGCGTCGCCAAGCCGGGGCTCGTGCGCGTGCCGGACGGCGGTGCGCCGATCGCGGTCGAGATCTGGGAGATGCCGGTCGACGCGTACGGCAGCTTCGTCGCGGGCATTGCGGCGCCGCTCGGCATCGGCACGCTGACGCTCGCCGACGGCTCGCGCGTGCAGGGCTTCCTGTGCGAAAGCGCGGCGCTCGACGAGGCGACGGACATCACGCGCTTCGGCGGCTGGCGGGCTTACCGCGCCCACGCCGCGAGCAGCGCCTCGCAATGAACGTCCGGTCGCGCGATGCCACGGGCACCGCGCGACCGGCACCCGAAACGATACGGAGATCCCCATGTCAATGACCCGCAACACGACCGGATGGCTGGCCGTGCGCCGCGAACTGACGACGCGCGGCAAATGGACGCTCGGCCTGGCGTCCTTCCTGCTGCCGTTCGCCGTCTGGTGCCTGATCAGCTATGTGCCGTTCGTCTGGCATCCGCAGATGCGCATCACGAATCCGGGAAGCGTCGACTATTTCCAGACCGGCATGCAGATCGATCGCGACGTCTTCGACGACGAGCTCGCGCATGCACGGGAGATGCATGCGGCCGTGCCGGAGGGCGTGCGCGCGAATCCGGTCTACCTGCCCGCGCCGCACCAGGTGTTGCGCGCGTTCTACACCGCATTCACGACCCCGCCCGCATCCCGCGACGGCGTATGGCTGCACGAGAGCCTGTGGCACAGCATCCGGATCATTTTCTGGGGCTTCGTGATCTCGTCCGCGATCGGTGTGCCGCTCGGCATCGTCTGCGGCACCTTCAGCGCACTCGCGAGACTTCAGGAGCCGTTCCTGGAGTTCTTCCGCTACCTGCCCGCGCCGGCCTTCGGCGCGCTGATGGTCGCGATCCTGGGCATCTACGACGCACCGAAGATCGCGATCATCGTGATCGGGACGCTGTTCCAGCAGGTGCTGATCATCGCGAACACGACACGCAAGCTCGAATACGGGCTGTTCGAGGCCGCGATGACGCTCGGCACGAAGAAGCTCAAGCTGCTCACCCACGTCGTGATTCCCGGTGTGCTGCCGGACCTGTATCGCGACCAGCGGATCCTGCTCGGCTGGGCGTGGACTTACCTGATCGTTGCCGAACTCGTCGGCACCAGTTCGGGCATCACGTGGTACATCAGCCAGCAGGCGCGCTACCAGCATTTCGACAACGTGTATGCGGCGATCCTGATGATCGGGGTCATCGGCCTCGGGACCGACATCGTGCTCGGGGTGCTCGGCCGCAAGCTGTTTCCGTGGGACCGCACGCTGAAAGCGTGATGCCCCTCGATTCGCAACCGTCAACCGATTTCCGCAGAGGGCATCATGCAGAATCCGCAAGCCGTTCCCGAGTACCTGATGCAGTCCGACGCGGTGCGCGAGCGCTTCGCACGACTGAAAACCCGCGACGTGATACTCGACGTGCGCCACGTCGGCAAGCGATTCGCGACGCCGCAGGGCGAGTGCGTCGCGCTCGACGACATCAGCTTCCGTACGCACCGCCGCGAATTCGTGTGCGTGATCGGCCCGTCCGGTTGCGGCAAGTCGACGCTGATCCGCATCCTGGCGGGGCTCGAAGCGCAGACAAGCGGCGAAGTGCTGCTGGACGGCAAGCCTGTGCAGGGGCCGGGCGCCGATCGCGGGATGGTGTTCCAGGGCTACACGCTGTTTCCGTGGCTCACCGTGAAGAAGAACGTGATGTTCGGTCTCCGGATGAACGGGAGCAGCAGCGGCGAGGCCGAACGCGAAGCGCTGCAGTGGCTCGATCTCGTCGGGCTGACGCGCTTCGCCGACGTGTATCCGCACCAGTTGTCCGGCGGGATGAAGCAGCGCGTGGCGATCGCCCGTGCGCTGGCGAACCGCCCGCGCATCCTGCTGATGGACGAGCCGTTCGGTGCGCTCGACGCGCAGACGCGTGCGCGGATGCAGATGCATCTGCTCGACATCTGGCGCAATATCGACGTGACGATCCTGTTCATCACGCACGATCTCGACGAGGCGATTTTCCTGGCGGATCGCATTCTCGTCCTCAAGGCGAATCCGGGCGCGGTGCAGGAGTTGATCGAGGTGCCGGTGCCACGGCCGCGCGATTATTCGCAGGTCAATTCGCCGGCGTTCGTCGCGACGAAGGCGCGGCTCGAAGCGCTGATTCATCCGAAGGAGGCCGTGCCTGCCGATGACGACGACGGCGTGAAACCGCACATGATCCGGATGACGGACGTGTCGGACAACGTCGAGTAGACCGGGACGGGGAACGGCCGGGCGATCGGCACGGACGCGGTCGGGCGCGTGCCGGCGGCGACGTGTTCGGGCTCCGTCCACGTCGGTAGTCGTAGCCGACGGCACGGGTCTGGCGCGTCTGGTCTTGGCCGCCCGCGTCGCGGCCAAGACCCTGATCGAGCCGCATCTGGAGGAGTGCGGCACGCGTCTTTCCGCGCTCGGCCTCGAGCTGGTCATGGACGACAGCCTGGCCAACATCGTGGCGGACGGATGCGATGTCGGCATCCGGATCGGCGAGAGCCTCGCGCCGCACATGATTGCCGTCTCCATCACGCCGTCACTGGAGAGGGCGGTGGTCGGCACGCCGGCGTATTTCAGGGGCCATGGCGTACACGCGACGCCGGCCGATCAGCGGCGCCATTCATCCGTGCATCGGACGACTCGCGTTTCATCGGTCGCATGATCCGGATCGGGGGATGATGCGGATGAAATGGACGCCGCGCACGGTAGTGCATGCGCCCTGGAAGCGCTCTCGCCGGGGCAGCCGATCGGAAATGCGAGGTCCGGCGTCGGTGCAAACCGGGTTCCGGAATCCGGTCAGGTAATACGTCCTTTCACCGCGACCCGCTGGTTAAGCTACGGCAACAACAGCAAGTGCACGGTGCTGCCGGCCTGGCCGAGCTGAAAGTCGGTGACGACCCCGTCGACGCATGGCGGAGCGCTGGGCCGATCGGTCAGCGGGGCGGCGCAGCCGTACTCAGCCTCTCCGACAGCATCCGCTCGTACACGCCAAAGTGCAGATCGACCTCCTTTTGCGTGACCGGGGTGACCGTGATGTTGATCTGGTCGGGCAACAGGCCCAGCACAACCGCAACCGCGGCTTCAAGTTGCGGTGCACAAACCTTGTCCTCCGCCATCGTCGTGCCGACCAGCACGTCGTAGGTCTGTTCGTGCCGGCAGACAACCTCGACGCGTCGCGCCCGCGCGCTCATGTTGTTGTCGATCGCGAGCCTGACGACCTCGGTCACAGTGCGCATCGTCTCGGTCGGAAAGCCCTTCGTCGAGCGCAGCCGGATACGATGCCTGCCCAGCGTAAGCCAGTCCGTGTCGAATTCCATGGCGTCCTCCGCATGCAGTTCCAAGCCGCTGCGATGATAGGTTCCAGCACCGGAATTTCAAGTGCAAAAATCTGCCGACGCACCTTGAAATTTTTCGCAGAGTGCCTATCTTAGGTTTCGCTCAGGCAGACGCGCGGGCCTCCGGATCCCGCGCGCTGCGTGTTTCGATTTGTTTGCCGACAGTCTGGCAGGCGAACTGGAGCGCGTAGGCCCGTTCGCCTCCCGGCTGCATTCAAGGAGGATACGATCATGAGCGATCTTTACTTCGGAACCGACCTCTTCAGCGAGTTCGACCGCCTGCAGCAGCAGATGGCGCAACTCCTCGGCGGCTTCCCGTCCAGCATCCGCGCTGGCCGGCTTGGCGCGTTTCCTCAGATCAATATCGGTGCGACCGACGAGTCGATCGAGATCGTCGCCTTCGCCCCGGGCATCAACGCCGCCGAACTCGACGTATCGATCGACAAGGGCTTGCTGACCATCAGCGGCGAGCGCAAATCGACACAGCCCGACACTGGCAGCGAGACGCGTATGTATGCGCAGGAGCGCTTTGCCGGCGCCTTCAGGCGCGTCATCGAGCTGCCCGACACTGCCGATCCCGACAAGGTCCAGGCGCGCTACGAAAATGGCTGTCTGTCGATCAGTGTCGGCAGGCGCGAATCGTCCAAGCCGCGCGCCATCACTATCCAGTAATCCGAGGAGCCGATCATGAATGACACGACCCAACTGGCTGAACGCGGCCCGTCCACCGTGGCACGTCGCGACACGGAACAGCCCAAGCGCCGGATCACGCTCGTCCCGGCCGTCGACATATACGAGGACAGCCAGGTCGTCACGCTATGGGCGGATCTGCCCGGCGTGACGAGGGACAAGCTGGACGTCAAGGTTCACGACAACAGCCTCTCGATCGAGGCCGAGGCGGCGGTGCCGACGCCGGCAAATCTGCGGCTGCAGCATGCCGAGGTCCGCGAACCGCACTTCGCCCGGACGTTCACGCTGTCACCGGACTTCGATACGTCACGGATAGAGGCGAGCCTTCACGACGGGGTGCTGAAGCTGACAATCCCGCGCCGCGACGAGGCGCGCCCACGGCGCGTTGAAGTCAGGACCAGCTGATCCTTCGGCAACGGCACGTCGGCAACCAGGGCGGCAGCGATCGCGCTGCCGCCTGCGCGGACCAGGAGCAGCGGGGGGCGGGTGTCTGAGGTTACGCAGGAGCCCTGGAAAGGACACGCGATCGATCTCCGCGCCATTCCCGTGCGACGGATCGTGACCCGCCTGTCCGCACTGGAGGGCTACATCGCTATCGTCCGGATAGTCCGAATCGAACGGAACGATGAGGTGTCGGACGACCGGCATCCGCCGCGTTTCAGCGAACGCTGGACAAGCGCGACCGAAGCGCGGCGCGATGCGGTCGAGTACGCGGTGAAATCAGATTGAAGCTGAATCGGAGGACGCCATGAATACCGATTTGAAAAAGTGGAACCCCTTCAAGTTCCTTCGCGGAACTGCCTGCAAATCCGATGCGGAAGGCGCGGAAAGCACGCCGACAGGCGAACAGTGGCGGGCTTCGTGGCCTGACATCCCGCGATTGTTCTCACGCGACCCGTGGCGTGCAATGGAGGCGTTCTTTCACGACCCGTTTGCAGGCGGTGGCGCGCTCGAACGCTGGTTTGGCGACTTCAGCTCGTCGCGCTTCCAGCCGCGCATCGACGTCGTCGATGAGGGGCAGGTGCTGCGCGTGACCGCCGAACTGCCCGGAATGGAGCGCGAAGATCTGAAGTTGAGCGTCGAGGATGGAGCAATCGTGCTGCGTGGAGAGAAAAAGCAGGATGTGCGCAGCGAGGAAAACGGCTGCTACCGGCTGGAGCGCGCCCATGGAAGCTTCATGCGCACGATCCCGATGCCGGAAAACGCTGATCCCGACCACACCCTGGCAAAGTTTGATAACGGTGTACTCACGTTGACCGTGCCGAAATCGGAACCGGTGCAGTCCGCCAGTCGCACGATCGATATCGGCTAGGGCAAGCACGCCAAGATCCCGCATCGCCGGGCTCGCTTCGGGTGCAACACGCTGCAGGAGGTGTCATATGCAAACGGACAACGTCATGGAGTATCACGGCTGCGAGGTCCGGCCGGTGGTAACCGCCACCGGAAACAGCCGCTACGCGGCGGCGGCCATTGTCACCGACCGGGCTGGCGAGACACGCACGCTCGGCGTCGATGGCGATTTCGCCAACGCCCAGGAGGCACGCGATGAAGCGCTGGAGCTTGCCGTCGCATGGATCCAGCAACGCTCGGTCGTTTCAGAGCGGTATGTCCGGCGGATCTAGCGTGCCGGTCGAAAGCCGAGGGCCGGGTGCGAAGCAGGCACCTGCGGAATTGATGGGCGATTCGCTCCCGGTTCCGGTGGCTACGGCCGGTTAGCGACCGTGAATACAAGCGACGGGAAAGGGTAGGGTCAATACCGGGCCGATAACAAGAGATGTCATGACGTCACGGCTTATGATGGGGAATTGCGCTTACCTTGCTCATGCCCCTGACAGGGCGCCTCAATGGATTGCGGGAGCAAAGAGCCGCGATCGTTTTTTTGATCAAACAATGAGTCGAGTCGACGATTGAGCACAAAGCCGCTAACCCTGGAAAACGGGAAATACTGGGCGACGTGTCGCGAGCGAACGGTTTTCGCTGCCACGGCAAATGGATATGGTGACGTCTTTCCCGGTGCAGAGGTGATCGTCAAGGACGGATGGGCTACCTTTACCCGTGACGGCGTCGAAGTGTGGAACTGCAGTGCACGCTATGCAGCCGCACACTTCGACGTTCAGACTGCTTAGGAAAATCCGCACATGAGCCAGCTTGTTCAGATTGCGCCCGGCGTTGTGTTCTCATCTGATGTGCTTGGCGTCGATTGGGCGCGGAAATATCGACAGGACGACGGCGATGCTCAGTCCACGAACCGGCAGGACCTGACGGTAAAGGAAAGCGATCAGGCAGGTCGCACAAGCATGCCGGCTCAGTTGTCGTTGTTGTAGAGAACCGCCGATCACGGGCACCTTGCGCCTGTCGCGCCTTCGCGTTGCCGCCGACGTTCGCTCCCGAGTCGATGCCCGACGCAGGCACCGGTTTCTTCCGCGAGTGAGTGCCGGGCCTGACCAAACGTCAACGGGTAGCGCGCACGCGAGCGCGAGGTCGTGCTTCCGTTCCCACCGCCTCTTACGCGTCTTTCAGCCAGGGCATTTCCACGGGTGACACGACCAGTTGCCGGAATTCGCGTTTCAGATCGAAGATGAACCCGACCAGGATCATGGATTCGGCGTAAGGAATCGGAAAGACGTGCGGATTTTCCGGAGTCCGCAGGGGGCGCTCGGGCGTGTCGGCGGTCGCCGCGGCGTTCTCGCGAACGCTTTCCAGTTCTTCAGCCATGGCCGGGTCACCGACTTTCAACACACGGTTGCGCAGGTCGCTGAAGGGCTCGATGCGCGCAGCGTCTTCGTGGTATTCGGGTACTTCGTAAACGAACCAGGACATTTTCGTCTCCCATGAGAAGGGGCGCTATTCTAACGCTGCCCGAGGATCCACCGAAAATCGGCCATGTCGTGCGATGGCGGTGGGCGCTGCGAGGAAGTGGGCCTTCGAGGTGTGATCACCAATGCGTCTCCCTGATTCACCCGAAAACCGTCGCGACCATGAACCGATACATCGAATGGCGCTGGAAGCGCAGCAAAGTAACGACGCCCGACCGGAGCAAGTGGCGGGGACTATGCCTGCCGTGCCGCTCATCTTGACGCACAAGCGTACACGCCACGAGTTGAACGTGAAGCGTCCCGTCAACGACGACGGCGAAACGTTCAAACATCTCGCGGTGGACAGCCTTCAGCACGATGTAACCGGACTGTACCGCGCCGCTGATTTCGGTCGAGGGATTTCAAGCCACCCAAGATGCCGGACCTTCGCGAATCGCCTTATTGCACAGCGTCACTCAATCGAAACGGTGCAGTCACTTCTCGGCCACATCCGTCTTGATCATTTCGCTCCATATCTCAAGATCTCGAAGAAGGCGAGGCGCAAGGCGATGGCCGATCTCGACGGATTTTTCGCTGATGCTTGATTGTCATCCCCGTTGGGGATATAAGTCCGGAAGTGACTTTGACCGTTGAATTGACGCATGACTACGAAGGAAGATCTCGCAGCACTTCCCCAGCAGGAACTGCTGCGCGTAGCGATGGATCGACTGGGTATGACGCGAGCGGAGTTTGCCGCGCGCTTGAGCATTGCCGTGCGGACGCTGGACAAGTGGCTTCTGCCGGCAGACTCGCCAGACTCGCGCACCATGCCCGATATGGGCCGATCATACGTGCTGGAAATCCTGCAGTGGCAGCAAATGCGGAAACCCGCTTGATTGTCCCCATTGGGGATATATACTGACGAATAGTGAACCTCGCCTTGAGAAGCAAATGCCGAATCAAACTTCCGCGCTGCTGAACACGATCGACGCCGACAAGGCGACACTCGACGCCGCGCGTCCGCTGCCACAGCACACCGTTGCCTCGCTGCGCGAAAAGTTGTTGCTCGAGTGGACGTATCACTCGAACGCGATCGAGGGCAACACGCTGACGCTGCGAGAAACCAAGGTGGTGCTCGAAGGCATCACGGTCGGCGGAAAATCCCTTCGCGAGCACTTCGAGGCGACAAACCATCGTGACGCGATCGTCTATGTCGAGGACATCGTGGCGAAAGCGGAGGCACTGTCGGAATGGCAGATTCGCAACATCCATAGTCTCGTGTTGAAGGGCATCGATGCTGAAGAAGCGGGCCGGTATCGCCGCGAAAACGTGGTGATCGCGGGTGCGAGTACAACCCCGCCGGATTTCATGCATCTGCCTGCTGAAATGGCCGCGCTGATCGACTGGTATGAGGCGGCCGGAGACAGGCATCCGGTCGAGCGGGCGGCGGAACTGCACACGCGATTCGTGAAGATCCATCCGTTCATTGATGGCAACGGGCGGACGGGGCGGCTGCTGCTCAACTTCGAGTTGATGAAGGCGGGCTATCCGCCCGCGATCATCCGCAAAGAGGATCGGCTTGCCTACTACGACGCGCTCGACAAAGCATGTGTTAGTGGCGATTACGGCGACATTACGCGACTGGTTGCCGAATCTGCACAACGCTCGCTTGACACATATCTCGACGTGCTCGGGCTGCGTCATACACCCGCACCGGATACGGCTCCGCCGTCGCCGGGTTTTCGGCCGTAATCAAATATGAACTGGTTTCAGAAGAATTTATAAGGAACGAACCCGTTATTGAGCGTTTGGACGCGCAGACGATCTGCATTTCGAGTCCTTCGTCTCGGTATCGGAAGGGGCGTTCAACGACATTCTGGATCAGATATCGCCCTCATACAGCAGGTCCTGAGCGGATCACGTTCTCGCGGGCGACGACACGTGCAATACGCACGCGCAGATCGAGCACATCGAAATGTCTGGGGCAGAATTCACCCGGTCTCGCCGGGCAAGCGCCGCGCGGCGACACGCGCGTCACGGGATCACGATCGACCGCGATGGGCGCCGGCCGGAAACGTGCCGCCGCCCCATCGAGGTCGCGCGGGGATATCAGGGAGCCTTGATTTTGCTGCGTTTTATCGGCGTAGATCGAACCAGATCCGCCAAGGCTTACCACGCGGCACCTGAAACAATACTCAGCGGTATCAGTCGCTTGCTGAATGGCCCTTCCGCACTTCTGATACCTGCCCTGAATGAATGTGCCGCCTGATTGGAATAGTGGGTGGCCCTCGGAATAGGGCGCTATTGAAACAAAAGTCCGCGCCGCCGATAACTGTCAACATTGACAGGGATTGCTTCAATTCGAGTTCTTGCCGGCTCGACGACAGCACCACCTGATTGAAGACAGGCAGATGATTCCTCAAGCGTGGCGCCATTTCGCCAACGTGGGCAGCTCGCGTTCGGTGGCCGTATCGTCGAGACGGGTCCAGCTGTAAAACGTGCCGTCCCATCCCGGAACGGGCAGGGGCGCCGCGCATTTGACGTCGGCGAGGCCGGGCCGATAGGCCTGCGATGGCCAGAACAGCGGCATGATGCTGCGCGCCTCCATGCCTTGGCGCAATTCGGCCGGACCGTTCGCGTCGGCCACGATATCGCAGTGAAACGACCAATCCTCTTCGTTCCAGGCGAGAAATACACTCGGCGCGCCCGCGGCGTCGAACATCAGCACCGCGTCCTGATTGGGGCGCCAGTAGTATTCGACGATGCCTTCCCGCGCGGCCACCTCGTCGATCAGTTTGACGATCCTCGGATCCCGGTAGGTCGACCCTGCTTCATGCAGGCTGATGTGCCCGCGAGCCGCGCAGTGCTTGCGTTTCGCGTTGTCCAGCACGGTTGCCAGCTTGCGTGGCATCTCGACGTCGGTTTTCTTCAGAAAGCAATCGATCAGTCCCGCGTTGAACGCGTCCACCGCCTCGCGCTCGTCGGCAACGCCGGTGAGCAGGATTTTCATGCAGTTTGCGTTGCGGATGGAGGAAAGAAGCTGGATGCCGTCGACCTCCGGCATCGAAAAGTCCACGACCACCGCGCCCACCGCCTCGAATCGGGCGGGATCGGTGAGCGCATCCTCGCCGATGGCATTGCCGCCTTTTTTCTCCGCACCGAAATAGTCCGCGGCCGTTGGCGGCATCTCCACGTCACGCGACGACACGAAGTCGAGCGCCACCCGGGGTTGCGTAAAAAAGCGGTTCAGGTGTTCGTCCGGAAATGCGCCCCGCAGTGCCTGCAGGAAATCCGGATTGTCGTCGACAAACACCACGGACACGGGATAGAGCACCGGCTGCCTGACGAAGGTTTGCATACGAGTGTCGATAAATCAGCAGAAAAAGATTCGATAACGGAGACGCGTTTCCAAAAATGACGGCCGCGTTGCATGACCGCGCCAATTATCGGGCGAAAGTGGGATTTACATCAACCATTTGTCAACCACTAATTTGGCATGTATTGACCGAAGCGCTCAACAGAATTGCACGGCGAGAATCTGGCCATTCCTTCTCGTTGAAGGAATGCGCCGCTACCGCCAGTAGCGATTCAAGGAGTTATCCATGTTGACGCAAGACGCGATTCTTCACGTCCTTTCCAACGAAACGGCACATCAGTCCGAAAAAACCTTCCACCACGTGGTCGACATTTACCTCAAGGATTCCAATGCCTTCATGAATACCTATTTCGCACGCTACTTCGAATGGCAGGGCGTGTGCCGTGAACGCTGGTTTCACGAATGCATCCACAACAACCTGCTGGCGGCCGGCGGGTCGTTCGTGACGAAGCGCGCGCATCAGGAATACGTCCAGGAGACGTTTCCGTTCCAGCGGGTCGACTGCTTCCTCAATACGTTCGAGGTCCGGCAGTGTTCGGCGTATCTGCTGTTTCGCTTCTACGTCGACGGGCGACAGGTGTCGCTGGGGTACCAGCAGATCGTGTTTGCCGGTCCAGACAAGCGGATCAGCCGGTTTCCGGCGGGCATCATCGAGCGCGTCAAGGCGTATGAACTGATCCTGCCGTCCGCCGCGAACTGAAGGTGAGACTGCCTTACCCGATGCGATAGTGCCGGGTGGGCGCCGGCGGATCGCGCAATGCCTGGTCCGCCGGCGAACCGGGCTCCGGCAGCCGAATCGTGAACGTGGTCCGCACGCCGGGGATGGATTCACACGCGATGGCGCCGCCGAGCGCTTCGCATGCGCGACGACAGAAGCTCAAGCCCATGCCGGCGCCGCACCCGTGCGACTTGGTCGAGAAGAACGCGTCGAAGATTTGAGGGAGCACCTCGGGAGCGATGCCCGGGCCCGTGTCGCTGAAACGCACCACGCAGTAACCGTTGCTGCGATGCGCGTCGATCTCGATCTGCCCACGGCCGCTTGCGTCGATCGCATACAGGGCGTTTTTCAGCAGGTTGAAGATGACGAAGATCACGAGCGAGTCGGTTCCGGAGAACCGGAGGTCCGGATCGATCGCGCCGACCGACACGCGGTCGCGTTCCCCCGGACGGAAGGGAAAGCGATCCACCGCGGCGTCGACACAGGCCCGTATCGGATAGGCCGCGAAGCCGTGGCGATCGAGGCGGTCCAGCGTAAAGGACGCCAGCGACATTTCGACCACGGTGCTCGTGGTGTCGACCTGACGCCGGATCGACGATGCGAGCGTCGGCAGCCGGTCGAGCTGCCCCGGATACAAGCTGTCGGCGCACAACCGGTGCTCCACCGCCAGCCGATACCCGCGCAGCAGCGCCGGCAGCACGTTGCGCAGCTCGTCCGCATGCAGGCCGATCGCCGCCAGCGGCGTGGCCACTTCGTGCGCGACCGTCGCGGCCAGGAGATAGGGGCCCATCAGGCCATAACGGACGATCGACGTCGCGAGAATCCCGAGACTCATCGCAATGAACAATACCCCCACCGGATAGAACTCGACGCCGTAGTTCACCGCGTAGTCGGTGGCCGCGAGCGAGTAGAGGCCGAGGCTGACGAGACATTGCGTGAGCAGTTGCCGGACATCCCGCGCGCGCGTCTGTCGTCGTGCCTCGATCAGGAGCCAGCCGCTGCGGCCGACCAGGAGGACGGTCTGCACGACGTGCAGCGGATGCAGTGGGCCCGCCTTGGGATACGGGCCGAAGAAATGCAGGCGGAATCCATCGACGACCCCATTGCCCGTGACCAGCAGTACGGCCAGCAGCACGCAGAGGCCGTAGGAGGCGAACATGAACGGCCGCTCGTCACGACGCGACACGATCTCCGTCACGAAATGATAGAAGGTCGTCGGCAGGAACAGGATGAACAGATAACCTGCCTTGACCAGCAAGTTGGCGACGTCCGCGTCGGTCGTCTGGAACAGGAAGGCCCATGTTCCCTGCCAGACGAAGGTCGCCGCGCACATCAAGGCGAACGGGACGGATACCCGCGTGAGGCCCTTGGTGGCCAGCACGTAGAGGCCGAACCCGAGAAACAGCGCAGAGACGAACGCGGGCAAGATCGAGTACATGATGCGTGAATCCACAATGTTCACTGGTCGCGCACCACTGTACTGTCCTGGCCGGTGCCGGTTGCGAGAGTAGCACGCAGCGGCAGGCGAGCGAGCGCGGGCGGGTTTGTCCACGAGGGTTTCGCGCATCTCGATTGCGGATCGTGCGCGTGGCGGATCCTGAATAGGATAATCGATCGCCGTCGTGATCAGGAACTGGCCATGGGCTAAAACTTTGCCGCACGCGAACCGTGCATTCACGATTGCATTCGTTATTGCGATCGCGCGAACTATCGCCGTGACAAATGCCGGGAACCGCGCAGTAACAAACGCTGCGGCCGATCGGGTGAAGCGGGAATTCGAACAATGCAACAATTTGCCGCAGCCAACTGCTCGATCAGCGGATGAACTGTTCTCGATTTTCAAGCGATTTTTAGAAGCGATCGCGCCGATCGAACACGAAATCCAGAATAATCGACCGAACCGTTACATCTTTCCGGGAACCCGCGTTCCCTGTCATGGAAAAATGACGTCAGCCGGATAGCAGATGCATGCTTGCGGCGGGCTACGCATTAACACCGAGTTTTGCGAATATTTCTCGATGCTCGAAAATCGCACGGATTATCGAATCAAATTCGATGCCCATGGCCGCGGCACGGCCATCATGGAATCAGCATGACTTTTTTGCGGTCCGCGACGTCCTGGATGACCTTAAACCTGTCCAGCTCGCGCATCGTCATCGTGATCCGTTCCAGCCATCGCAGCCTCCGGCGCTGGATTCCCAGCGGCCGATCAGCTTACGATGGGTCGAAAAGCAATGGGATGGACGCCCCCACTCGAAACGGCGCGGTCGTGCCAAAGTGGAGTTGTGCGTGACCCACTTCCACGAACAGGAGCTCCCATCATGACGGCGGCTACGGTGATTGGCATCGATCTGGCAAAGAATGTCTTCCAGCTTCACGGCGTCAACGAGCACGGCAGGGTGGTGCTGCGAAAGCAAATCAAACGGGATCAGATGGCGTCGTTCTTCGCGAACATCCCACGAGCGCTGATCGGAATGGAAGCCTGTAGCAGCGCGCATTTTTGGGCTCGCAAGCTGCAGAGCATGGGACATGTCGTCAGACTGATGGCACCGCAGTTTGTCAAACCCTACGTCAAGACAAACAAGAATGATGCGGCCGACGCCGAAGCGATTTCCGAAGCGGTGACACGACCGAACATGCGCTTCGTGCCCGTGAAAAACGTCGAGCAGCAGGCGGTGCTTGCCTTGCATCGCGCACGGCAGGGGTTCGTTCGTGCCCGTACGGCGCAGGCAAACCAAATCCGCGGATTGCTCGGCGAATACGGATATTCGATCCCGCAGGGCATGACTCATATGCCCGACGTATTCGATGTCATTGAAGATGCGTCGAACGACTTGCCCGGCGTATTCCGGCAACTGATTCTGCGCCTGATGGACCATCTGAAGGTGCTCCACCAACAAGTGACCGAGATCGACGTTCAAATCAAGGCGTGGCACCGCAATAGCGATCTGGCGAAAAAGTTGGAAAAGATACCTGGCATCGGTCCGGTTACGGCCACCGCCCTGGTGGCCACCATCGGTGACGCCAAACACTTCGAGAACGGACGGCAGCTAGCGGCCTGGCTCGGATTGGTGCCGCGACAGCACTCGAGTGGCGGGAAACAAAACCTGCTGGGCATCAGCAAGCGAGGCGATTCCTATTTGCGAACATTGCTGATTCACTGCGCGCGTTCAGTGATTTCTGCGTCCAAACGAAAAGGAAATTGCGAGGGCTGGGTGCACGAACTGATTCGCCGCCGTAACCACAACGTAGCCGCCGTTGCGTTGGCAAACAAAATCGCCCGGACTGTATGGGCGCTCTGGGCGCACGACAGAGAGTACCGGGCCGGTTATCCATCCGCTGGTGCGGCTGCGTAACCCATCCGGCCGATTCGGTACAGGAAGTACAACAGGAGAACCAACCACCGATTGCTCAAGCAGTCATGACGTGATGGCAAACAGGTCAGACCGTGGCCGGTAGAACCCGAAAATGTCCAAGCACCTGCGAGTGCGCCAAAGCGACGGGGAACCGACCAGCGGAACCCATCAGGGACAGCGGCATCGCCGCAACCAAAGTCCGAATGTACGGTTGCAATCTACCTTCATGTCGTCATGAACTGAATGCTTGGCAAGCCGGGGGCGTCCATGTACGGATATTTCAATCTAGACGCTACAATCAAAAAAACGATCATCAGCATTATGTCAACTAACAGCCACACACTTGAACTGAGCGCTGCGGAACTGTCCGATGGGAGATACTGAGCAACGTGTCGTGAGCGTACGATCGTCGCGGCAACGGCAAACGGACATCGCGACGTATTTCCGCCAGACTCCGGTCAATACCTGAGCATTGATCCGATCGGCCTTGAAGGCGGGCTTAGAACCCAAGGTTATGTCCGAGATCCTCTGCAGATGGTCGATGTTCTCGGCCTGCAGCCATGCTTGCCGAAGGGCAAGAAGATCACGATGCGGGCGTATCGCTATGAGCGTCCGGACCGGATCGGCACAACGTGGACCACCCGCCCCGGGAACATTGCGTCAGGGCATCGATACACAAAGGAAGGCGTTGGCGGCGTCTATGGGGCAGATTCACAAGCGACTGCATTGGCCGAGGTCAATCACTACAAAGTTGATCTAAGCACTCGGGAACTCGTTACCAAAGACGTCACGCTCAACAACGTGCTCGACCTCACAGATCCAAAGGTACGCGATCAGCTGGGGGTGAAGCTCGAAGATATAACTGGTGATTCCTACACCAAGACGCATGAGCTCGGTGATATGGCGATTCGGGAAGGGTATGATGGGATATTGGCGCCATCTGCTCGTAACCCGGACGGTGCCAACTTAATTTCGTTTGCAGGATGGTGATATGCATCAGCTAGAACAGTACTATCCCGGTGACGCGAGTTGGCAACGGTTTGTCGCCGCATTCGGCCAATCAAAATCCAAGCAAGAAGTCAGGGATCTCGCGCAATCGCTCAATGGTGACATCGACCTCGCGACAGTAATCTATGAAGTCGTCGGCCCAGGCTACGACAAGTGGATCCACGAGAAGGTGCCTGCGATGGACGATCTCACGGCGGTCGATTGCATCCGCGACCCAGAGCTGCTGAAACGACTGCGCACGACCTTGATGCGTTTCCCCAGTTAGGCCCTAACTAGATCATTCTGTGATGTGAAGACGAACGTGCCCCCCAACTTCGCACACGAGATTGCCATCGCGGCCAGAGTGACATATCGAGCCCTTCTTGCAGCACACCCGAACGACTATTTTTACGCGTTTGCACTCTTCACTGACGCTGGTGCGATGACCGTCGTGCCGGCTGCGAATTCCGACGAAGGGTTGAAGCGCGTCCGCGAACAGATGGAGGTCGGTGACGATGAAGATGCGCCGGAGTTCACGTGGGCGACCGGCGAATGGGCGTATGAAGCAGCCGAGTCGGACTCGTTCAATCCCTTATGCAAAAGGTTGGCCGACACGGTACTTGGTCCGAACTTTCCGGAAGCGAAGTTTGACGTCTTTTTTGAAGATCTCCAGAGCGACATGATCGAGGCGCTGCGACTTCTCGATCAGGAAGGATTGTTCGGAACCGGTGCGGAGCGCGAGAAAATCACGCTGTTCGTCACGATCAGTGACGACGACGGATCCGTGGATCTAGAGAACAGATCGGCCAAGGTATTGAACCCGCCTTCCGTGTTCGATCGCTTCATCAAGCGCTACGACTAGCAGCGGAAATACCCATCAGAGACACCGGCCGCGGATTGAGACGTGACAAGGTCACGATGCCGACGATCACTTACTGTCTGGCAGGCTGCACAAGTTCGTCGGTTTCACAAAAGAAATCTCGTTGATCAGGTGCCGGTCGAGCCGGCCGACGTGCAGCTCGCGGTCGCGCATGCCCTGCCCGCTTCAGCGCGCGCGAGATCGCCTGCAATTGCGCCCACAGGTGCTCGGCGTCCGCGACCGATAGAGTATCTGCAGCAGCATCTAATGCGGCAACGATCATGTCGAATTGCTGGGCTGCCGATGCAAGAACCGGTAGGGCTCGCGCACGGGCCTGCTCTTCGCGATAGACAGCCATCCAACACGAGAGCGTCTGGCGTTCGGCGCGGCTCAACACCTGGAGTAGCATCCGTGGCACCGGTTCGTCGACGCGAAACGACCCGACTACACGACGGACACAACGAGCGCCCTCACGCGATCGCCCGACCGCGGCAGATCCTCTCGACGGTTCGAGGCGCACCAACTTGACTACGCGTCCCTGTTTGCGAATCAGCATGGGGATTGTCTGGGTCACACGATCACTGCAGCAGCATAGCGCAAACTTTCGTTACGATCGACGACGCCACACGCGAGGTAAAGAGCACGCTTGGGGGCGTCGCACGAGGTCCGAGAATAAATCGGGACTGCTTGCCGTGCGAGGTTCCCTCGCTTATATCGCACTCGACACGACACCGGAGGTCATCGTGAACGTCCCGCTGTTGATGCCACGCCTGTTCTGTTCGGCCTTCGTGCTGGCCGGCGCGATCCACGATGGCGAGGTGTTGGTCGATACGCGCCGGGTTTCGAAGATTCGTGGGATGCTGATTGCGTTCTATGGAGCGGATCCTGGCCCTTACGAGGTCGCTCTCGCGGCCGTGGCGACAGACGTGTTCTCAGACGAAAACACACGCGCCTGTTTCCTTGAGAGGGTCGATGCGTTCGACCGTCTGCTCGCGAATAGAGGTCTAATTGACGCGTGGGGCACACACGGATGGGTGCGACGCAACCCGACCGATCAAGATCGGTTTGCGCCCGCTCTATTTGTGGTCGAGGCCGCGGCGATCTGTCCTTTGAACACCGATCGCCGAGCGTTCGACCTACGGGATTTTCACGCAGCGGCGTACAAACGAGCCGCCGCGCGAGGTGTGGAGTTTTGGTAGCCAGGGTGGATCACTCGAACCCCATTTCAAGTGTGATTGCTTGCATGGCGACGGGAACTCCTGCCGCAATCTGCGGTTCAGTCGACGCGCCGCGTCTAGCAAGACTGGCATCCATCGATGCCTCGACCGGCACCACGTCGGCACGAACTGGGGCCGGCCGCCCAGCTCATTCATCTGCCAGGGCACGGCGGTACACGCGGCTCACCGCACTTCGAGATCGACGCTTGCCTGCGGGCGAAAAGCAAGGTCGCCCCCCTACACGGGCACACTCGACCACGTCGTCGCCCCTGGTACTCAATAGGCATCCGACCTCCAGCGTCTCCATGCTGTCGATGTCGAAACACGCGATCGTAACGATCGACGGGCCCTTCAGCCGCACGCGGCTTGGTGAATTCAATTCGAACGTAAGTGCGCTGGGGCAGCGCCTCCTGCTGAGGTGGTTCGACATGGATCAAGCAGCTGTAGCACGCAGGCGCCCGCGTGGATTCGCCGATCGCTCTGCAGAGCAAAACGCCTCTCATTGCTCAGGTGTGGCTCGGTCGATCTTCTCAATCGCCACGGTGCGCGCGGCGTCGATCGACCCTTCCATGATCCTTCCAATGCTTCGTCCCGTTTCCACGTCCGACACCGAGAACAGCGCCGGCGTGTACGGATCGGAGAGCGTGCTGCGATGCATGGCCCAAGTGCGACCACGATGTTCGAACGGGACACCGATTGTTTCGATCCAGCGATCTTCATGCAGCGCGACGTGGAACACGATTCCATCGACGCGCAGGGGCTCCGGCCTGGCGAGTACCCTTTTGTTGGTCTTGTGAGTCATCAGGTCACTCCTAATCAGCCTGGTTGAGGATCTCAACATTGAAACCGGCGGGCCAGCCGTACGTACGGACCTGCAGCGCGTCCTCCGCGATCAACTCGGGTATGACGTCCCAGTAGTCTTCATCGGTCGGTGTGATCATCACGATTGCACTCGGCATACCTCTTGCCGCAGCGATCTGGCCGGCTAGGCGCTTGAGTTCTGCGGTCCAATCGCGAACCTGCTGCTCTAGGATCCGCTGTTCGTCATACGCTTTCGTCATCATTTCCCTCATCGAGTCACTGGTTCCGGGATCCCCTTGATTTCGGTGCAGTTTACCGGTGTAGGTCGATCTAGCTGCGACAAGAGTTTGCGCTCCGCCCCCCCTAAAAAATATTCTTTATAATCAATTGGATGATGATTGCTAGCCCAAAGATCGCTCTTGGCTAAGAGACGCGAATTGAATCCATCAAATTCTCGGCAATGCATCTAATATTTTTTTGCTTTACCTAAATTTGTTTACCTGCAAGTATTGCCCTGCGGTTCGTAACGAACTGCATCGAGCCCGAACGTTTCTTTCGGATTGCTTTAATTTTTAATACGTGGAGCTTCAGATGAAGATCGAAAACAAGATGGTCATGAAAGGTGCACAAAGCAAAATCGTCCACGCAATTACCGCTGCCCTGAAGTGACAGCAGCGTAGTGAATTGTCAATGGCGGATCCCGGGATCCGCCATATCGGACAGAGGCGACCGATGAATCCCATCGAACAGAACGGCGACCTGCTTCAGATGTTCAATCCAGACGGCGTCCGGCTGGCCAACGAGACCGTGCGGCCGGTATTTCCCGATCTCGTCGATAAACTGGCTTCTGACATTTATGGATACGCGTATCGCCGACCCGGCATTGATCTGAAGACACGGCACCTCGTCACGCTCGGGGTAATCAGCGCCATGGGCGGCTGCGAGAATCAATTGCGTTTTCAACTTGGCGCTGCCCTGCACCTCGGCATACCGATCGAACAAATTCGCGAGGTATTTATTCAGGTGCAAGTTTTTGCCGGGAACGCACGGGCGTTCAACGCGGCAGCCATTTTCAAATCCGTTGCCGACGAGTTTCAGAAGAGCGAATAGCGTGATGCACTCGACCCGATGGCAGCTGATCGTGACTTATGTGTTAGCCGACGCAGCCGTGACGGTTTCGTCGCGCATCCTGCAATTCTATGCCACCTGGCTTTTGCTGAAGGACATCGCAAGCCCGTCGGCACTCACGCTGACGCTAATCGCGACGTGGGCGACGACCTTGCTATTCCTTCCATTTGTCGGCGTTGTCGCCGAGCGAATCCGCAAGAGCACCGTGTTGCTGTGCGCGTCGCTGCTCGCACTTGCATCGGTGATACCGGTCGTCGTCGTTGCACGTACGCTTCACGTCACCCACTCGAATTGGCTTGTTGTCGTTATCGTCATCGCAAGCGTGACCTCGAGCGTCGCCGTGGCGGCCCTGATGCCGCTGAGCACACCGCTGATACCCGAGATTTCGCCCGATGCCGACGAGGTTCGCAGAGGTTTGCGCCTGAAGGCGTCGGGTTTCATCCTGAACATCCTGTTCGGCCCGACGTTGGCGGGCTTCATGATCGGGGCATTTGGCGGCGAGTCCGCGCTTTGGCTGAGTGCCGCGAGCAGTTGTCTCGGCGTCGTGGCCTCGCTCGCCTTCCACATGTCGTTCAGTGCGGTGCAATCGGTGCGAACGCGCGCCGGGCCAGCACCGTCGTTTTTCCGGGACCTGCGCCACGGGATGCAACGGGTACTCGGTATTCGAGCCGAGCGGGCGATCGCGACAGCGTCGCTGCTCGCCAACATGCTGTTCGTCCCGTTCATATTCTTCCTGTTGCCAGCCAAGGTTCTCGCGGAGGGCGGCACCATGCTGAACGTGGCCAGCATCGAGCTGTCGTTGGGCGCGGGCGTATTGGGGGCTTCTGCCCTGCTGATCCAGCAAGCCCGGCGCATCGCTTCCGATCATGCAGTTTCGAGCGTCGGCATCGGAATGATCGGCGCCTCCATCTTTGCGTTCGGTTGCACGCACCATCTCCTCACTTGGTGCGTGCTGGGTTTCGCATTGGGTGTCGGGTTGACGACGTTCAACGTCACAGTCAATTCGAAACGAGCGATGGCGATTCCGGAAGGGCATCGCACCGGCATGGAATCGAGCCTGATGTTTCTTTGCACGGCCGCCGCTCCTTTGGGCATCTGGATATCGGGCGTGGCCCTCAAGACACTGTCGCCCGACACCGTCATCATCTACGGCAGCGAACTTTTCGTGCTTGCACTCCTTTGTATCGTCTTTTCCAGGCCGTTGAGGCTCATGCTCAATTCCGGAGATAGTGGCTTGCCTCACTATCTCCAGACTAACCGAGAACTGTTCGACCTTCAATCACTGTCATGACCTATCCCTTCCTTCCGGTGGCAAGTGTGGCTTCGTCGCTGTCAACGGGGTTCAAATCCCAACTGAAGTCCGCGTATGAGGATCTGCTCGAACAACTCGCGGCACATGCGCCGGCGCTGTTTCCCGACAGCGTCCACGCGCACTTCGCAACCTTGCAGCCCGCCGGATTCAATGGATTTCACAGCTTCGCCTACCACTATGTGATCCGCTTGGCGGAGCAGAACAAGCTGCCGGAAGCGTCGCGCCTGCTCACGGTCATCGCGCGCGACCGATACGAGACGCTGCCTCGATTCACGCCGGCATCGCGCATCGATTGCAAGTTGCTACGCGAGGTGCTGGACGAAATCTCGGGTGGCACATCCTATACGGAGATTGTCTTACGGCCGCTGCCCCGGGAAAAGGAGCAACTCGCGGAAGCGGCTATGACACACGGCGTTCGGGTGCTTGAAGCCGCGTATGCGGAACTCGCCGCGGAGATCGAGATCCTCGTCGGCTCGATCGTCTTTTTTGAATCGGCCGGTGCGACTAGCGAGCGTGCGTTATCGCTAACGGGTGATAAGCTTCAATCGATGATTCTCGTGAACGGGGAGATCGACCTGAGTTGGATCTTCCTGCTCGACAAGCTGGTTCATGAGGCGGCGCACACCTACCTATATGGCATCAATTTGCGCGAGGAACTCGTTCAAAACAGCCCGGAAATAAAGTATGCGTCTCCGCTGCGTCGGGATGCCCGCGACATGCTTGCGATCTATCACGCGACGTTTGTCATCCAACGCCTGCTGGTTGCGTTTACGCGCATTCTTGAGCGTGCGGCGCTATCTGATGCCGATCGGGTCACGATCAAGGAGATGCTCGGGCTGTACCATGCCCGACTCGATGCCGGCTTCTCGACGATCGAGCGTTATGGCGTTTTGTCCAACGTCGCGCGGGAATTGATCCATGAGGGGCGGGATTGTGCGAAATCGCTGGCGTCCTGCTGATTGAGGCTGCGGGCTTTGTCAAGTTAGCCGAGTAAGTACGGAGCGAGCGTAAGAGTGACCCGCTGCGTCATGCTGCAGACGGAATGGGGGTGACTTCGGTGAATTCATGCCACGTCGAGAAACGTGCGCCAAGGTGTTTGCGATAAAGAGAGGCGCGCAATAGATGTCGCTTCAAGGCGAAATGCTGACGGATCGGTCCGAAGCTCGCGAGGAAGGCCTGAGTTCGCTTCGGGTCGCGAAACCCTCGCATGCGTCGCTCGCGTTCGCGGGTGGGTTGATGGCTGTTCTCAACACGGTTGTTCACGCGCGCACAGGCCTTCACGAACACGTGCTTCACGTTCGCCAGTTCCGGTAACTCCGCCTTCGCAGCAGGATAACTGCGCAGCTGATCGGTAACGATCTTTCGCGGCGCCGGAAAGGAATGCAGCACTCGCTGGAAGAAACGTTTGGCGGCAGCTTTATCACGCCGCTTCTGCAGCAGGATGTCGAGTTCGGCACCATGCTCGTCGACGGCGCGCCACAGCACATAAGGCTCGCCGCGCAGAGTCACGAACATCTCGTCGAGGTGCCAGGTGCTGCCGGTCTTGCGTCGTACAGTCTTCGCGCAGCCCGCGAAGACTGCACCGAATTTGTCGCACCAGCGACGGATGGTTTCGTGGCTGACGATGACACCGCGTTCGAACAGCAGTTCCTCAATGTTGCGCAGACTGAGCTGGAACCGGAAGTACCATCGGACTGCCAGGCTGATGATCGCAGCTGGGAAACGATGGCCGTGGTAAAGCGATTTGGGATTCGTCATTCCGGCATCCTACGCGATCACCCTCCGTAACGTGACAAAGCCCACATGTCTACGAAGTCACGCTGGCGCTGGGTTCGAGCGCAGAGTGGCTTTCCTCTGCCCCGGGCCGGATCTTGAACCAGATCGAGTACATAGCTGGCAGAAACACCAACGTCAGTATCGTTCCTGCGAAAGTTCCTCCGATCAGCGTATAGGCCAACGTGCCCCAGAACACGGAATGGGTCAGCGGAATGAACGCAAGCATCGCGGCAACCGCAGTCAGGATCACGGGCCTCGAGCGCTGCAGGGTGGCCTCCACTACCGCATCGAACGGCGCCATGCCCGCACGCGTGTTCTCTTCGATCTGGCCGATCAGGATCAGCGTGTTGCGCATCAGGATGCCGGAGAGCGCAATGAGCCCCACCAATGCGTTGATGCCGAAGGGCTGATTGAACAGCAGGAGTGTCGGCACCACGCCGATCAAACCCAGCGGACTGGTCGCGAACACCATCATGGTCGCGGCAATCGAGCGCGTCTGGAAAATGATGATGAGCAGCGTCAGCGCAATCATGATCGGGAACAGCGGCGCGAGCGCATTGGTCGCCTTGTTGGCCTCCTCGATGGAGCCGGCCTCCTCGATCCGGTAGCCGCCCGGCAGCTTCGCGATGATGGGCTGCAATTGCGCGAGCATCGCGGTCGACACGTCGGGCGGTTGCAATCCTTCGGCGATATCGCCACGCACGGTAATTGTCGGTGTTCGATCGCGACGGCGCAGGATCGGATCCTCCATGCGGATGTCGACCTTGCCGACCTGCGAGAGCGGCACCCGCTGCCCTGCGTTACCGATCAGCGTGAATCCCTCGATCCGTTGCGGGTCGAGCCGGGTGTCTCCCGCCGAACGCGCGACCAGCTCCACCGAACGAATGTCCTCGCGCACGTGCGTGACGGGAATTCCGGTCAGCAGGAATTGCAGTTGCTGCGCGACCGAGCTGGACGTCAGCCCGAACGACCCGAGACGATTTTGATCGAGCGTGAAATGCACGGTGGGAACACGCGGCCCCCAGTCGGCGTTCACCGTTCGCATCATCGGGCTGGCCTTCATGGTCCGCTCGACCTGCGCGGCGATGGTGCGCAACGTCCCCGCGTCCGGGCCCATGACCCTGAACGCAACGGGGTAAGGCGAGTAAGGGCCGAACACCAGCTGCGTGACGCGAACCTGCGCCCCGGGCACCAATCCTTCGGCGACGACCTTGCGCAGACGGAATTTGAGCGCTTCCCGCTGGTGCTCATCGCTCGTGCGGATCACGATCTTCGAGAAGGACGAATCCGGCAACTCCGGAGACATGGCCAGATAGAAGCGCGGCGCGCCCTGCCCGATGTACGAGGTCACGATCTGCGCTTCCGGCTGCTTCGCGAGCCACGCCTCGACCTTTTCCGTTGCCGACGCGGTCTGCTCGATCGACGTCCCATAGGGCATTTGCACTTCGACGAGCACTTCCGGGCGATCGGACGTCGGGAAGAACTGCTTCTTCACCAGTCCCATGCCCATCACGGCAACCACGAACGATGCCACCACGATCCCGGCGACCATCCACTTGCGTCCGATCACGCGCCCGAGGAAACGGCGAAAGCGCTGGTAGTTCCGCGTGTTGTAGATCGCTTCGTGGCCGCCTTCGATCACGGCAATGTCGGGTAACAGCTTGACGCCGAGGTACGGCGTGAAGACGACGGCCACGACCCACGACGTGATCAGCGCAATGCCGACGATCCAGAACATGTTGCTCGTGTATTCGCCGGCCGTCGAGCGCGCGAAGCCGTTCGGCATGAAGCCGACCGCCGTGACCAGCGTGCCCGACAGCATCGGCGCGGCCGTATGGCTCCACGCGTAAGCCGACGCCTGGACGCGGTTGTAGCCCTCCTCCATTTTCACGACCATCATTTCGATGGCGATGATCGCGTCGTCGACGAGCAGGCCCAGCGCGAGAATCAGCGAACCGAGCGTGATGCGGTCGAAGCTCTTGCCCGTGGCGGCCATCACGACGAAGACCCCCGCGAGCGTCAGCGGCACCGCCGCCGACACGACGATGCCGACGCGCCATCCCATGCTCGCGAAGCTCACGACCATCACCACGAGCAGCGCGACGAAGAACTTGACCATGAATTCGTCGACGGCCGAATGGATATTGACGGCCTGGTCGGTCACCTTCGTGAGGCTCATGCCCAGCGGCATCCCGGCATTGATCGATGCGACCTCCGCGTCGAGCGCGTTGCCGAGGTTGAGCCCGTTCCAACCGTCCCGCATCACGACGCCGAGCAGCAACGCCGGTTCGCCGTTGTTGCGAATCTGGAACGTGGCCGGGTCTTCGTATCCGCGTTCGACGGTCGCCACGTCGGAGAGCTTCAACGTGCGGCCCTGAACGACGATCGGCGTGTCACGAATGGTCTGCAGCTTGTCGAACGCGCCTTCGACACGAATGAAGACCTGCGTGCCCGCCGTATCGATCGAACCGGCCGGCGTCAGAACGTTCTGGTTGTTCAACGCGGCAAAGATCTCCTGGGGCGTCACGCCGAGCGTCGCGAGCCGGTCGTGCGAAAACGAGACATAGATCCGTTCCGCCTGCTCGCCGATGATGTTCACCTTCTTGACGCCCGGCACATGAAGAAGCCGCTGGCGCAATCCCTCGGCGTCGCGCACCAGCACTCGTTGCGGCTCGCCTTTTGCCTTGAGCGCGAACAGCGCGAACGTTACGTCGGAGTACTCATCGTTGACGAGCGGGCCGATCACGCCGGGCGGCAGGTTGCCCGCTTCGTCATGCAGCTTCTTGCGCGCCTGATAGAACTCCTCGGGCACGTCCGCGGGCGGCGTACTGTCGAGCAAGGTCACCGTGGTGAAGGCCAACCCCGGACGCGTATAGGTCTCCGTCCGGTCGTACCAGCGCAGTTCCTGCATGCGCTTTTCGAGCGGCTCGGCCACCTGGTCCTGCATTTCCTGCGCGGTCGCGCCGGGCCATGCCGTAATGACCGTCATCGATTTGACGGTAAAGGGCGGATCTTCGGCCCGCCCCAGTTTCAGGAAGGCAACCACGCCGGCGATCGAGATCAGGATGATCAGAAACAGCGTGACCGAGCGCTCCCGCACCGCGAGCGCCGACAAGTTGAAGCCGCTCATTGCGCCGCTCCTTGCGCGGAGACGGATGCCGCGATCATCTTGTCGTTGGCGAGGCGCACATGCTCTCCGTCGTGCAACAACTGGGCACCGAGCGCGACGACCTGGTCGCCGTCGCGAAGGTCGCCCGTCACCGTCGCACTGTCGTCGCTCAATGCGGTGACACGCACCTTGCGCCAGGTCACGCGCGATTGGGCCCGGTCGACCGTCCAGACCCCGGTGCCCGTGCCCGGATCGAACACGGCGCCGACCGGGACCACCATGCCGGCGGGTGCGTGGCCGGCATCGCCGGCGAGATCGAGCGTCACGGTCGCGCCGAGCGGCGCATTCGACAGCGCGCCCTGGAGGACGTACCGCGCCTCGTAGGTCCGTGTCAGCCGATCGGCGGAGTCGGAGAGCTGGCGCAGGACGGCGGGAACAGGCTTCTGGGCCGCGCCGTACAGCGTCGCCTCGGCAATCGAGCCGGATGCGGGACGCAGCGTCTCGGGAAGCTGGACGACGGCTTCGCGGGGGCCGGCATGCGCGAGCCGCACGACGATTTGTCCCGGCGCGACGACCTGGCCGGGCTCCGCCAGCGTCTCGACCACCACGCCGTCGGCGTCCGCCATGACGACAGCGTATCCGGACGCATTGTTGGCGAGCACGGCCTGCGCCTGCGCCGCGACGAGCTGGGCCCTGGCGGAGTCCGCGGCCGCCTTGAGCTGGTCATAGGTCGATGCCGAAACCGCGCCTGCCGCGACGAGATCCCGATAGCGCGCCTCGTCAGCGGCCGTCTGCGTCGCGCGCGCCTGCGCGGCATCCACGAGCTTCTGCTGTGCACGGGCCTGCAGTCCCAGATCGATCGGATCGATGCGCATCAGCGGCTGGCCGCGCTTGACCGTCTGGCCCGCGTCGACCAGCCGCTCGATGACCTTGCCCTGAACCCGGAAACCGAGATCGCTCTGAACGCGGGCGCCCACGACACCCGAAAACGATCGGCTCGCTCCCGCCGCGCCGTGAACGGCGCTCGTACGCACAAGTGGCGCCTCGGTACGCGGATCAGCGGCCGGATGCTCGCCGCATGCCGCGAGCGCAAGCGAAGCCACGCCCAATGTGTAGACAAAATGATGGCGCCGGAACATGAGGTCCCCTCTCGCAAAGAACAGGAGCCCTCATTCTGATACCAGTGACCAATTCAGTCAACAGTCACAACAAGATTCATGGAGCGAGACTTCTGAGTACCAGGTTCGCAAGTTGGGTCGTCGCCTCTTCCGCGCCCTCGAGGTTGTACTGGAGCAGCAGCGGATTGAAATAGGGCTTCATCACCAGGAAGATCGCGTTCACCGCCTCGTCCTGCGGGGTCTTGCGTTCGAATTCGCCGGTTTCGCGCCCGAGCCGCAATATCTCGGCGACGAGTTGCCGGATCTGGTCCTCATAACCCTGGACCGATGGCCAGGGTGATGCGGCCGACACGGCGGCGATGTCGTAAAGCTTGCGATCCTGGAAGAAGAGCTCGCTTCCGGATGAAAGCAAGGTCTTGAACATACGGCGAAATTTTTCCGTCGCACTGTGTGCGCCGTCGATGTTTTCCTTGACGGCGGTGATCATCGCGGCGAGGCGATTCGCGCAGATGACTTGACCGATCGCCTGTTTGGAATCGAAGAATTTGTAGATATAGGCTTTTGAAAACCCGATTTCCTTCGCGAGGTCGGAAACGGTGGTCTTTTCGTAGCCGTAGCGGCTGAAGTATTCCGTTGCGGCGTCGACGATCTGGGCGCGAACTTCGTGGTCCGAGGGGCCGCGGGACGGGGAGGCGGAGGGAGTCGGTTTGTTCATGTCTCAAGCTTAGCCCCTCACTCGCGAGTTGACAACGTGTGACCATATTGTATATTGGTCACAACATCCGCTCACCGTTGCGCTCCCGAAATGATCATGCCCCTGCACCGTTCACTTGTTCTCCTGACCAGCGTCGCCGCCCTCTCGGCGTGCGCCGTGGGTCCCGACTACCACCGCCCGGATGCGCCGCTGGCGCAGCACTACATGACCCAGCCGCCCGCCGGCACGGCAAAGGCTCCGGTTGCCGATCTGTCCGCGTGGTGGGAAAGCTTCAACGACCCGCTGCTCACGCGTTACGTTTCGTTGGCGCTGGCGCAGAACCTGGACCTGGCCCAGGCCGTTGCGCAAATCACTCAGGCGCGTGCTCGCCTCGGCACGGCCAACGCGGCGCTTCTTCCGTCGGCCTCGGTCTCTGCGTCGGCGGCGCGTGCCTATCAGTCCGTCGACACGCCGCTGGGACAATTGCTCAATGCCACGCCGGGTTACTCGCGCTGGGGCACCGAGTACGAAACCAACCTGGAGGCCGGTTGGGAGATCGACATCTTTGGCGGTCTGCGCCGTCAGCGTGAAGCCGCGCTCGCCGATTACTCGGCGACGCAGGCGGCGGCAGTCGCCACCCGCCTTGCCGTCGCGGCCCAGACCGCTGATATCTACGTCACGATCCGGGGGCTCCAGGCCCGTCTGGACATCGCGACCCGGCAGGTGCAGACGCAGCAGGCGCTTCTCGCGGACGTGAAACTCCTGTATTCGAAAGGCGCGGCAGCCGACTATCAGGTTCAGCAGGCGCAGGGTGCGCTCGACCAGGTTCAGGCCGGCGTGCCCGTCCTGCTCGCGGCGCTCGATGCAGCGTCGAACGCCCTCGACGTGATGCTCGGCTCCCCTCCCGGCACGCACCGCGCGGAGCTGAGCCCGCCGTCCCTGATCCCCGTTGCGCCGTCGCTCGCGGAAATGGGCACGCCGGCCGATCTGCTGCAAAGACGTCCCGACCTGATCGCCGCCGAACGTCACCTCGCTGCGGCCAATGCGCGCATTGGCGCCGCGATCGGCGAGTACTACCCGACGGTCTCGCTGAACGCCTTCCTCGGCAGCGCGACCTCCGCCGCCACCGGCACGCTGTTCTCGGGCGGCGCCAACCAGGCGGCCGGCCTCGTCGGGCTGCGCTGGCGCCTGTTCGATTTCGTGCGCATCGGTGCCGATGTCGAAGCGGCGAAAGGCGCCGACGCGCAAGCGCTCGCGGCCTATCGGCAGGCCGTGCTCCGCGCGTCCGAGGACGTCGAAAACTCGCTCTCGTCATTGGTGAACCGACAGGCGCAGGCGGCCACGCTGTCGCATGCCGAGTCGTCGTTTTCCCGCGCCAAGGATGCATCGATGACCGCGTACCGCAGCGGTGCGGCGAGTTTCATCGACGTATTGCACGCCAACGAGACGCTGCTCCAGGCCGCCGACGCGCGTGCGCAAGCACAAACGGAATCCGCACGTGCGGCGATCTCGACGTTCAAGGCACTCGGCGGCGGCTGGGATCCGGCATCGCACGTCGGGCAGACGTCGCTGACTTCACGCTGACGAAACCGCCCAGCATTGGCGCGCGCAACGAAACCCGCGCACTTTCCGGGTTCGCGCGAGTGCGTACCGCGCCATTGCAGTGCGCGTCGCGCCCGCAATCGGACAGCGTCTCGCGCGTCACAGCACTCATCGCGCGGCCGTCATCGAATTGCGCTAAATTGGGCCAGATTTCGTTTGAACACGCCGTCGGGTAAAGGCACACCACGCCCGAACGGGCGCACTCCAGGGCGCGATGAATGAACGACAAGGATCCTGTCGATTTCGGGCAACCCGTTGCAGACGACACGCTCGCCAGACGGTTTCTCCTGCGAGATGCGCCCACCGTACGGGCCGGCGTTTTCTCCCACGGGCAACCGATCTCGTTCACCCGGTTGATCAACCCGCGGCCCCAACCGGGGCGCTCGCTCACGCCGCAACCGGAGGAAGCCTTTGTCTTCCAGATGCCGCTGATACTCGGCCCCGATCCCGGCCTCCGTTATTCAAGCGGCAACCTCGATGCTTCCGCATCGTGCAGTCCCGGCAGCTGTTATCTGCTCGACCTGCGCGCGAGCCCGACTCGCCGTCTCGACATGCCGTTCGATACCATGCGGCTCTATCTGGCCCAGGGGGCGATCGAGGAGTTCACCGATCAAAAGCGGCGCCGGCGCATAGGAGGACTCGTGCAGCCGCATCTCGGCGCCAGCGACCCGGTGCTGTTCAGTCTGTCGCATACGCTGCAGACAGTCCTGCAGCAGCCCGACCTGACGAGCGCGTTGTTCATCGATTACCTCGCGCTGGCGTTTTGCGAACACGTCGTCACACGCTATGGCCGAGCCGATCCGGTGCTCCGGCCACGCCGCTCCGGACTCGCTCCTTGGCAGATGCGGCGCATCGAGGATTATTTCGCGTCCCACCTGCACGACAATCCGTCGATCGCCGATCTCGCACGCGAGTGCAATCTCTCCACCAGCTACTTCGGCGAAGCCTTCAAGCAGACCACCGGCAGCACGCCCCATCAGTGGCTGCTCAAGCGCCGTATCGAGCGCGCGAAATCGCTGTTGCGGGAAACCGATGCGAGCCTGGCCAGCATCGCATCGGACTGCGGATTTTTCGACCAGAGTCATTTTTCGCGCGTGTTCTCGCGTCTCGAGGGATGCGGGCCGAAAGACTGGGCGCAGCGAAACCGATAGCACCGGACAGGTGCAAACGTCACGGGCGGCGCATGTGTGTCAGCTCGATCCGCCGCCTCCTGATCCGAATTCAGCCACTGCCCCCCGGTATGCGACGGTCGCCCGCGAATCGTCCAACGAATCGTTGTTTTATACAAGATCGCGCGGCCACCCCGCAGGTACGCTTCTCTCACATCGACTCGTCGATGCCTCCGCGGCTCGTCACTCGTTGAACGGGTGGCCATCGCGGTCCGGCCGTTTCATTTCGGCGCACCTGCCGAGATAGCACGTTGATTTGCCCGTCAAGCCTCGCGCGGCCGCCAGCCCGGAACGGCATGGCGCTGCGCCGGTCCGCCCAACCCTCCTGGAGTCGATGCATGAAGAATCGCGATACGTCTACGCGTCTTGATCACGCAACGGGTGCACCCGTTGCCGACAATCTGAACATCGAAACGGCCGGCCCGCGCGGTCCCGCGCTGCTGCAGGATATCTGGCTGATCGAGAAACTCGCGCACTTCGACCGCGAGGTCATTCCCGAACGACGCATGCACGCCAAAGGATCGGGCGCGCACGGCGTATTCACGGTGACGCACGACATCACGCGCTACACCAAGGCGAAACTCTTTTCGGAAATCGGCAAGGCAACGCCGGTATTCATGCGCTTTTCGACCGTCGCCGGCGAGCGCGGCGCCGCGGATGCCGAGCGCGACATCCGCGGCTTCGCTGTGAAGTTCTATACGGAAGAAGGGAACTGGGACATCGTGGGCAACAACACGCCCGTGTTCTTTTTCCGTGACCCGCTGCGTTTTCCCGATCTCAACCACGCGATCAAGCGCGACCCGCGCACGGGACTGCGCAGCGCAAACAGCAACTGGGACTTCTGGACGCTCCTGCCGGAAGCGCTTCACCAGGTCACGATCGTCATGAGCGACAGGGGCATACCGCGCAGCTATCGGCACATGCATGGATTCGGCAGCCATACGTTCAGCCTCGTCGATGCCGACAATCGGCGGACGTGGGTGAAATTCCACTTCCGTACGCAGCAAGGCATCGCGAATCTGACCGACGGCGAAGCCGAACAGCTCGTGGGCAAGGATCGCGAAACGCATGGCCGCGACCTTTACGAAAGCATCGAACGCGGCGACTTCCCGCGCTGGACTCTCTTCATTCAGGTGATGAACGACGACGAGGCCAGGGCACTGCCGTTCAACCCGTTCGACCTGACCAAGGTCTGGCCGAAAAGCGATTTCCCGTTGATCGAGGCAGGCGTGCTCGAATTGAACCGCAACCCGGGCAACTACTTCGCCGAGGTCGAGCAGGCGGCGTTTTCGCCCGCGAACGTCGTGCCTGGCATCGGCTTTTCGCCGGACAAGATGCTGCAGGCGCGGCTGTTCTCTTATGGCGACACGCAACGTTATCGGCTGGGCGTGAACTTCAATCACATTCCCGTCAATGCGCCGAAGTGCCCCTTCCACAGCTACCACCGCGATGGCGCCATGCGCACCGACGACAACCTCGGCGGCACACCGTCCTACTACCCGAACAGTTCCGGCGAGTGGGAAGTGCGGCCCGACCTTCACGAGCCGCCGCTGCGGATCGAAGGCGACGCCGCACATTGGGACCACCGCGTGGATGTCGATCACTTCGCGCAGCCCGGGAATCTGTTTCGCCTGATGAGCCAGGCGCAACAACACTTGCTGTTCGATAACACCGCTCGCCAGATGGCCTCCGTCCACGCGCATATCCAGGAGCGCCACATCCTCAATTGCGCGAAGGCCGACCCCGAGTACGGCGCGGGCGTTCGCGACGCGCTGGCAAGAATCGGGGCAACGACTGCGACGAAGTAGCCGGCCATTCGCGTGCGGCGTCCGCCACGACGCCAGCGTCCGCTCACATTTCGATGGAGAACCGTCATGTCGCAGGTCATTCAGGATGTCGCCGTGCCCGACAGTCAGCTTGCGCGGGAAATCACCGAGTTCGTGCGCGACACGTCCACCCCGCTGCTCTTTCATCATTCGAGCCGCGTCTATTTGTTCGGCGCCCTGGAGGGCGCGCGCCGCGGCCTGAACTTCGATCCGGAACTGTTGTACGCGGGCGCGATGTTCCATGACATCGGCCTCACCGGCGCGTACAGCAGCGCCACCGAGCGCTTCGAAGTCGACGGAGCCAATGCGGCCCGCGAGTTTCTCTCGGGCCGGGGCATCACCGCGGCCGACATCGATCTTGTCTGGACGGCCATTGCGCTGCATACCACGCCCGGCATTCCGCGCCATATGCACCCGGTTGTCGCACTGGTGACCGCCGGGGTCGAGATGGATGTGCTCGGACTTTCGTACCACGCGTTCTCGCACGAGGAACGCGAAGCCGTCACGCGTGCGCATCCGCGCCCGCCGCACTTCAAGGAAGAGATCATTCAGGCGTTCTACAACGGCATCAAGCACAAACCGGAGACCACGTTCGGCAACGTGAAAGCCGACGTGATCGCCGACAAGGAGCCTCATTTCCATCGGGGAAACTTCTGTTCCGTCATCCGCAATTCGGCATGGCCGGGTTGACGATGCCGTGTCCCGCGCATCGATGCCCGGCCAGTCGCGCCGCGCCAACCGATCGCGACCGCATGCAGGTCCGCATAGGCAGAAAACACCGGCGATCGCATCGTGCGAGACGGCAGGCCGGTGTCCATCAACGGAATCATTCACACTGAGGTGAACATCATGGGCAAGCTTGCAGGGAAAGTGGCCGTTGTAACCGGTGCGTCGAAGGGTATCGGCGCCGCCATCGCCAAGGCGCTCGCGGCAGAGGGCGCGTCGGTCGTCGTGAACTACGCAAGCAGCAAGGCCGGCGCGGACGACGTCGTGTCCGCCGTCACCACGGCCGGTGGGAAAGCCGTTGCCGTGGGCGGCGACGTGTCGAAGGCGGCCGACGCGAAAGGCATCGTCGATGCGGCGATCGAAACGTACGGCCGCCTCGACATCCTCGTCAACAACTCGGGCGTCTACGAGTTCGCACCGATCGAAGCGTTCACGGAAGCGCAATACCACAGGCAGTTCGACATCAACGTGCTCGGGGTCCTGCTCACGACACAGGCCGCCGTCCAGCACCTCGGCGAAGGCGCCAGCATCATCAATGTCAGCTCGGTCGTCTCGACGCTCACACCGGCGACGACCGCCGTCTACAGCGGCACGAAAGGCGCGGTGGATTCCATCACTGGCGCGCTCGCGCGTGAACTCGGGCCACGAGGAATTCGCGTGAACACGATCAATCCGGGCGTGATCGTGACCGAAGGCGCGCAAAGCGCCGGGGTGATCGGATCGGAGTTCGAGCATTCGGCGGTCAGCCAGACGCCGCTCGGGCGCGTGGGCAGACCGGACGACGTCGCATCGATTGCGGTTTTCCTCGCTTCCGACGACGCAAAGTGGCTGACGGGCGAGCACATCGTCGCCAGTGGCGGCATGCGCTGACGCAGGTTCGCGAAACCGCGGGCGTACCGTCGGCCTCGACATCGACAAACAGAAAGGTGACGGTCGTTCCGGATCGCCCGCGGTTCAGCGGGTTGCCGCGTGAGTCTGCCAACGATACGGTTTGGTAACCGGCACACTTTCCGGCCAACCCCGGCCGCCCCCTACACCCTCCCCGCCAAATGAAACCGCGACGCCGGATGCCACAACCGCACCGACGTCGCGACCTGTTCACCGACCCAGGTCCGCCGCCGGAGCAGCAAGCACGGCTCGCCGATTTCCATCACCAGATGCCGGCGCACCTGCGCATCGGGCTTCTGCGCATAGATCCGGAACTCCGCACGCTGGATCGGCGCGAGCCGCACCATATAGTGATTCGGCGTCTCGACCGTGAAGTCCTGTTCCAGATACGCGGGAAACAGTGCCGGGTTCACGTAGCGATCCTCGAACTGGATCGGCTCGTCGTCCTCGTAATGCACGATACGCGAATGGAACACCGGCCCCGAGCGCAGCCCGAGCGCTTCGATCGCCTCCGTATCGTCGCTGTTTTCGAGCAGCAGCACGCGCCCGCTGTGCCGATGGCCGCGCTCCGCGATCTCGTCCGCGATGTTGCGGATTTCCAGCACCGTCGATTCGTAATGCCGCCGTTCGACGAACGTGCCCGCGCCCTGGATGCGGGTCAGCACGCGCTCGGCGGTCAGCTCGCGCAGTGCACGCGACACCGTCATCCGCGCGACGCCGAACTCCTTGACCAGTTCGGCTTCGGTCGGAATCGCCCCGCCGGGTTTCCAGTCGCCTTTCGCGATCCGCTCGACGACGTAGCGCTTGATCTGCTGGTAGGCCGGCAGCGCGCGCGCCGGCACGTCGTCGCCCGACGCGACCGTCAGCCCGGCGGAAAGGTGTCGTTCCGTATGGTTCATGCGCCCTCGCCCGAATGATTATTAGATGTCCAGATAACCCGCCACCGCCACCGCCCCCGTCACCCGACGTCACAGCACCGGCGGCGGCATCCCCGCGACGATGCCGGTCGCGATCGCGATGTCGTCAGCGAGCGGCCGGTCGTCCTGGTACGCGGGCACGCGTTCGCGCACGTGCCGCCACAACGTATCGGTGGGCGCGGCCCGCGCCGCGCCGTTCGCCTGCAGATCGTACGCCTGCGCGGCCGCCAGCATCTCGATCGCGAGCACGCGCGTCGTGTTCTCGATGATGTCGAGCGCCTTCAGCGCCGCCGGCGTCGCATGGCACAGGTGATCTTCCTGCAGCCCCGACGTGATGCCGCCGTCGAGGCTCGCGGGCGCCGCGAGCCGCTGGTTCTGCGCGACGAGGGCGACTGCCGTGTACTGCGCGATCATGAAGCCGGAGCATGTGCCGCCCGGCGTCGCGAGAAACGCCGGCAGCCCGCTGACGAGCGGATTGACGAGACGGTCGAGACGCCGTTCGGCGATCGCCGCGACCTGGGCCATCGCGGCCGCGAGGCTGTCCATCGCGAGCGCAATGCCGGCGCCGACCGCATGCGCCTGCGAATGGACGGCCGGTTCGTCGCGCGTGCCGGCGACGATCGGGTTGTCGGTGACGGACGCCAGTTCGCGATCGACCACGTCCGCCGTCACGGCGAATACGTCGCGTGCCGCGCCGTGCACATGCGGAATCGTGCGCAGGCTGAGCGGATCCTGCGTATGCCGGCCGCTCGCCGCGCCGAGCATCCCGCTGTCGGCGAGCAGCGCGCGCAGCCGTGCGCCGACCTGCCCGATGCCGGGCGAAACGCGTAGCGCGAGCGATGCCGGATCGAAGGATGCCAGCTGTCCGCCGAGGTTCTCGAAGCTCATCGCCGCGACCCAGTCGGCCCAGTCGAGCAGCCGCTCCGCGCGGGCGAGCGCGAGCGCGGCCAGCCCCGTCACGCACGGCGTGCCGTTGACGAGGCTCAGCCCCTCCTTCGCACCGAGCACCAGCGGCTCGCGGCCGATGCGACGCAACGCTTCGTCGCCGCGCATCCGCTCGCCGCGATGGCGCGCATGGCCGTGACCGATGCAGACGAGCGCGACGTGCGCCATATGTGTCAGATACCCGACCGACCCGTGCGCCGGCACCTCCGGCAGGCAATCGTGTTCGAGCAGCGCGACGAGCTGGTCGACGACATCGGCGCGTACGCCGGAATGCCCGTGCGCGTAATTGTTGATCGCCGCCGCGATGATCGCGCGCGTTTCCGCCGCGCCGAGCGGCGCGCCGACGCCGACCGCGTGGCTCATCAGGATGTTGCGCGACAGTGTGCTCTGCTGCGCCGGCGACACGATCACGTTGCACAGCGCGCCGACGCCGGTGTTGACGCCGTACGCGCGGATGCCGCGCGCGACGATTTCATCGACGAGCTCGCGTGCCGCGGCGACACGCACGCGCGCTTCGTCCGTGAGCGCCAGCGGTTCGCCGGCGGCCACCTCCGCGATCTGCCGCCAGTCGAGCGGCCTTGCCGAACGGAATACGGTCATGATGGCCTCAGTTCGCGGCGCGGTCGTGATGGCTCGACACGAACTGCCGGAAGCGCTCCGAGCACTGGCCGCCGAACAGGTCGCCGGGCGTGCCGTCCGAGTCGACCTCGCCCTGATGCAGGAACATCACGCGATTCGACACGTGCAGTGCGAAACCCATTTCGTGCGTGACGACCAGCATCGTGCGCCCTTCCTCGGCGAGCGAACGCATCACGCGCAGCACCTCGCCGACCAGTTCCGGATCGAGCGCCGACGTCGGTTCGTCGAACAGCATCACCTTCGGATGCATCGCGAGCGCACGGGCGATCGCGACGCGCTGCTGCTGGCCGCCCGACAGGTGCGCCGGATAGTAGCCGCGCTTGTCCGCGAGGCCGACGCGCGCGAGGAGCGCCTCCGCTTCCTCGACCGCTTCGGCGCGACTGCGCTTCTGCACGCGCAGCGGACCTTCGACGAGGTTGTCGAGCACCGTCATGTGCGACCACAGGTTGAAGTTCTGGAACACCATCCCGAGCTGCGAGCGGATCCGGTCGACCTGGCGCCGGTCGCCCGGCTGCAGCTTGCCGTCGCGTGCGCGCTTCATCTTCAGCTCCTCGCCGGCGAGCGCGACAGTGCCGTCGTCGGGCGTTTCGAGCAGGTTCAGGCAGCGCAGGAACGTGCTCTTGCCCGAGCCGCTCGCGCCGAGGATCGAGATCACGTCGCCTTCGTGCGCGTCGAGCGAAATGCCCTTCAGCACGTGGTGATCGCCGAACGACTTGTGGATGTTCCTGACCGACAGGGCAACGGGAGCAGCGGTGTTCATCGGATTCTCCTGGAAGGATGGATGCGCTCAGGACGCGACGCGTCGGGCGTCGCGCGCGGCCGCGGCCGGCGCGCCGGTCTGCTTCGGCGCGCGCAGGTGGCCCGACAGCCGCCATTCAAGCGCGCCGAGCACGCGCACGACAATGAAGTTCAGGCCCAGGTAGATGAGGGCCGCGCACACGAACACCTCGGTCGTCCGGTAGGTCTGTTGAATGATCTGCTGCGCGACGCCCGTCACTTCCCACACGGTGACGAGGCTCGCCAGCGCGGTCGACTTGACGAGCAGCACGGCTTCGGTCGAATACGCGGGCAGGCACTGGCGCAGCGCGATCGGGCCGATCACGCGACGCAGCAGCGCGAAGCCCGACAGGCCGATCGAATAACCGGCCTCGATCTGCCCGACCGGCACGGCCATCAAGCCGCCGCGCAGGATTTCTGCCGTATAGCCGGCCGTGCACAGCGCGAGGGACAGCACCGCGCACACATACGGTTCGCGCAGCAGCGGCCACATGAAGCTCTCGCGGATCACGCCGAACTGGCCGAGCCCGTAGTACACGAGGAACATCTGGATCAGCAGCGGCGAGCCGCGAAACACGAGGATGTACGCACGCGCGAAGCGGTTCGGCAGCCAGTGCGGCGACACGCGCATCGTGACGATGACGAGCGACAGCAGGCCGCCGAGCACGAGCGATGCGAAGAACAGGCCGAGCGTGGTCGGCACGGCCGCGAGCAGCTGGCGCAGCGTGTCGAGGAGAAAGTCGAAATCGATGGACATGCGATCGCTCCGTCAGTTGCGTGCGAAATTGCGGCGGAACGAGCGGCCGACGATCGCTTCCGCCCGGTTGAACACGCGGTTCGACAGGCCCGTCATCACGAGATAGAGCGCCCCGCCCGCGACGAAGAACACGAAATACTGGTGCGTCGAGTTCGCGGCGATCTGGCTGGTGCGCAGCAGCTCGGCGAGCCCGGTGACCGAGATCAGCGCGGAGTCCTTGAGGCTCAGTTGCCACACGTTGCCGATGCCGGGCAGCGCGAAACGCAGCACCTGCGGAATCAGGATGCGGCGCAGCACCATGCTTCGCGGCATGCCGATCGAGCGCGCCGCTTCGAGCTCGCCCTTCGACACGGCCAGCACGGCCGCGCGATACACCTCGGCCTGGTACGCGCCCGAGATCATCCCGACCGCCAGCGCGCCGATCACGAACGGCGGCACGCCGATGAAGCCTTCCGCGCCGAACCACTGGCCGACGGTCGTGACAAGCGTCGAGCCGCCGAAATAGAACAGGTAGATCACGAGCAGTTCGGGCACGCCGCGAAACACCGTCGTGTAGAGGTCGCCGAACACGCGCGCGCTGCGGTGGCGTGACAGTTTCGCGGCTGCGATGCCGGCGCCGATCACGGCACCGACCGCGAGCGCGGCGAGCGTCAGCGCGATCGTCATCAGCGCCGCGAGCAGCAGGACGCCGCCCCAGCCTTCGGTTCCGAAGCCCAGCATTTCAAGGATGGCCATGCGTGCCTCCCGGCAAGCGTTGAGTGGATCGGCAGGATGCGCGCCGCTGCGCGACCGTCGGGTCGCTCATGCAGCGGCGGCCGCGCGTGTGCTTACGGCGTGACGTCGGTCTTGAACCACTTGTCGGCGAGTTTCTTCACGGTGCCGTCCGCGAGTGCCGCGCCGATCGCCGCGTCAAACTTCGTCTTCAGGTCGGCATCCTGCTTGCGGAACGCGAGGCCCTCGCCCGGCCCCCAGATCGGGCCGCCGAGCTTCGGGCCCGCGAGCACGATCGACGCGTTCTCCTTCTTCCCGGTGTTCGCCGCGTAGTACGTGACGTCGTCGAACGATGCGTCGATGCGACCGGCGACGAGGTCGAGATCGCGCTCGGGCGACGTCTTGTATACGCGGATCGACGCGATGTCCTTGAAGCCGTCGTTGATGAACTTCGTATAGACGGTGCCCGACTGGATGCCGATCGTCTTGCCCTTCAACTGCTTGCGCAGCGCATCGACGGTTGCCTTGTCCGCATTCGCGTCGCCGGTCAGCTTGACGATCGGCGCGCCGGGCGCGGCCTTCGGCAGGATCTTCGTATCGGTGACCGCGAACGTCGCGGGCGTGGCCGCATACGGACGCGAGAACAGCAGGATCTTCTCGCGCTCCGGCGTGATCGAGATCGCATCCATCAGGATGTCGAACTTGCCGGCCTGCAGGCCCGGAATCATCCCGTCCCAGTCCTGCGCGACCATGTTGCACTGGACCTTGATCCGCTCGCACACGTTGGCGAGCAGCTCCGGTTCGAAGCCGCCGAGCTTGCCGCCCGGCAGCGTGAGGTTCCACGGCGCGTAGCCGCCTTCGAGCGCCACCGTCACCGTCTTCCATTCCTTTGCCTGCACCGGCACGGCGAGGGTTGCCGCAGCCGCCGCGATCGCGCCGATCGTCCTGATTGCCCACTTGATGCGCTTGCCGTTCACGAGATTTCTCCTTGCGTTGAAGTTCGTCATCCCTTCGGTCTGCAAGACGCCTCAGGAATTTGTCTATACAAGCATGCAAGAAGAAAAACGGCCGGACAAGCGTTGATCAAAAAAAACCGCGTAAACGCGGGAAATCCCCTAAATACGGGGCTCTGACGCGCCTCTTCGCGGGGAATTCGGGCACACGTTTGGTGCAAGATGAATGGACAAATCGCCAGGATGACTAGACAAATTTTGAATTCGATCACTCGACGCCTGCCGCGCGACATGCGGCGGCGGGCAACTCGACCTCGCGCAAATCGGGGCGCTGACCGGAACGCCGGTTCATGCTCGATCGATTGTTTTGGGCGCGGGTTTGGCCGGGATCGATGAACCGTGGCGCCGCTTGCGCTGTCGGTCATCAGGAAGGCAGACCTGGATGGTGGCCGCTTGCGCAGCCTGCAATGGGATCAGTGCGGCCGATGGGCCGGTGTTCGGGTGGGGGCGTGCCCCGTTGCTGACGTCAGTGCCGGATGCACGACGTTTCCCACATATTGGCAAGTACCGAAATCGCGCGGCACGGCGTGAAGACGAGCCGGGAAATGGTCTGACCATACGTCGGCGTCACCTGGAACACGCCCCTGCTTCGACTTGCTGCCGCCGTACGTGGCGACGATGCTGTCGGTGAAACGGTCGAATTTCTCGGGCGGGCGCTGCGTGCACGTGCGCCGTGTCGTCATGCGGCCCGACTACGAGCGTCGGCGCCGATATGGCGACGGGTTTCGGCCACGCCGCGAACGCCGTGCGTGCGGCGCGGAAACCGCCCGCCACCATCGGCGCCGGGCATGTCGAGCGAACGTGCTTCGTGATCGCCGCTCCTTCCTGCTGCAATCGTCCGGACAGCAGACGATCAGCTTCGTCCGTCTTCTTCCCCGCTTCGCACGTCGCCGAGCATCGTGACGAGGACGAGCGCGGCGATCAGCCCGAGATGCTCGAAAAAGCTGTTGAGCGCCATGAAGCGCGCGGCGCCCGTCTGGTTCCAGAAGTCGTTCGCCACCGCCATCGCGACGAGCGTCAGCGTGCCGAGGCTGCCGGCGCCGAGCCACGTGAAGCGGCGAAACACGATGCACAGCGAGCCGCCGATCTCGACGACGACCGCCAGTGCAGCCCACAACGCGGGCGGGTGCAAACCGAAATGCGCCTGCTCCGCGATTGCTGCGTCGAAGTGCATCGCCTTGTTGATCCCGCCGATCAGAAAGGCGGACACGAGTGCAAGTCGAACCAGCGCGCCGATCCACGGCTGCGCGAGCAGCGCACGAATCCACGCGGGGCTGTACCGGCCGGTTGTCGTCGCCATGTCAGACCGCCCAGCAGGAACAGCCGAACGCGCCCCAGAAGCCCTTCGCGTCCGACGTCGGCAATGTGCTGCCCCACGCGCTCGCGTGCGCATGCTGGTGCACGTTGCACGCATTCGCGCAGCCGCACATCGCGGCGGCGGCTGCCGCGCGTTGCAGCGGTGCGCCGCTGCGCTGCGTCGCGCCCCAGCCGCCGTAGCCGCCGTACTCGCGCACCGGCGACCAGTCCGGCATCGCGGGCGGAATCGGCGCGTCATGCGACGCGAACGGGCCCGCGCCCCACACGATCCGGCCGCCGACCACCGTCAGCAACGCGGTCGTGCCCGCGATGTCGTCCTCCGCGCACGCGAAGAAGTCGCGATCCGGCACGACCACGTCCGCCAGCTGCCCGACCGCGATCCGCCCTTTCTTGCCGACCTCGTTCGAGAACCACGTCACGTATTCGGTCCACATGCGCAGCGCGGTCTCGCGATCGAGCAGGTTGCGCTGCGGATACATGCGCAAGCCACCGATCGTCTTGCCCGTCACGAGCCAGGACAGCGACACCCACGGGTTGTACGACGCCACGCGCGTCGCGTCGGTGCCGGCGGACACCTTGAGGCCCTTCGACAGCATCTTCGCGACCGGCGGCGTCGCTTCGGCCGCCTGCGCGCCGTAACGCTCGACGAAGTATTCGCCCTGGTACGCCATCCGGTGCTGCACCGCGATGCCGCCGCCCAGCGCCGCGATACGATCCATCGACTTTTCGGTGATGGTTTCCGCGTGATCGAAGAACCAGTTCAGCCCTTCGAGCGGGATGTCCTTGTTCACCTTCTCGAACACGTCGAGCGCGCGGCTGATCGTTTCGTCGTACGTCGCATGCATGCGCCACGGCCAGCGGTTCTGCGCGAGCACGCGCACGACGCCCTCGAGATCGTCTTCCATCTGCGCCGGCAGGTCCGGACGCGCGACGCGGAAGTCCTCGAAGTCGGCCGCCGAGAACACCAGCATTTCGCCCGCGCCGTTGTTGCGGAAGTAGTCGGTGCCGTCGTGATACTTCGTGCTCTTCGTCCAGTTCACGAAGTCTTCCTTCTCGGCGTTCGGCTTCTGCGTGAACAGGTTGTACGCGATCCGGATCGTCATCTCGCCCGCGTCGTGCAGCTTGCGGATCACCTCGTAGTCGTCCGGATAGTTCTGCGAGCCGCCGCCCGCGTCGATCACGCCGGTCACGCCGAGACGGTTCAGTTCGCGCATGAAGTGGCGCGTCGAGTTGTACTGGTATTCGAACGGCAGCTTGGGCCCCTTCGCGAGCGTCGCGTACAGGATCGTCGCGTTCGGGTTCGCGAGCAGCAGCCCGGTCGGGTTGCCCGCGGCATCGCGCAGGATCGTGCCGCCCGGCGGCTCCGGCGTGTCCTTCGTGTAGCCGACCACGCGCAGCGCGGCCGCGTTCAGCAGCGCGCGATCGTACAGGTGCAGGATGAACACCGGCGTATCGGGCGCGGCCGCGTTGAGTTCGTCGATCGTCGGCAGGCGCTTCTCGGCGAACTGGTGCTCGGTGAAGCCGCCGACCACGCGCACCCATTGCGGCGCGGGCGTGATCGCCACCTGCCGCTTGAGCATGTCCATTGCAAGCGCGAGCGACGGCACGCCGTCCCAACGCAGTTCCATGTTGTAGTTCAGGCCGCCGCGAATCACGTGGCAGTGGTTGTCGATCAGGCCCGGCAGCGCGCCGCGGCCCTCGAGATCGACGACCTTCGTCGCGCGGCCCGCGAGCGGCATCACGTCCGCGTCGTGGCCGACCGCGACGAAGCGGCCGTCCTTGATTGCGACGGCG
>NZ_LDVA01000269.1:0-23213 GCF_050768715.1 Burkholderia sp. ZZQ-2
GCGCTGAACCGCGCGGGCAGCCGCGTGATCGTGAAGGCCGACGGCGTCTACCTGTGGGACTCGGACGGCAACAAGGTCATCGACGGGATGGCCGGCCTCTGGTGCGTGAACGTCGGCTACGGCCGCAAGGAACTCGCCGACGCCGCGTATCGCCAGATCCAGGAACTGCCGTTCTACAACACCTTCTTCAAGACCACGCACCCGCCGGTGATCGAACTCTCCGCGATGCTCGCGGAAGTCACGCCGAAGGGCTTCAACCACTTCTTCTATTGCAACAGCGGCTCGGAAGGCAACGATACCGTGCTGCGTCTCGTGCACCAGTACTGGCGCGTGCAGGGCCAGCCGCAGAAGAAGGTCGTGATCTCGCGCAAGAACGGCTACCACGGCTCGACGATCGCGGGCGGCACGCTCGGCGGGATGGGCTACATGCACGAGCAGATGCCGTCGAAGGTCGAGCACATCGTGCACATCGACCAGCCGTATTTCTTCGGCGAGGCGGCGGCCGGCGAAACGCCGGAAGCGTTCGGCCTGGCCCGCGCGCAGCAGCTCGAGGCGAAGATCCTCGAACTCGGCGCGGAAAACGTCGCGGCCTTCATCGGCGAGCCGTTCCAGGGCGCGGGCGGCGTGATCTTCCCGCCGTCGACGTACTGGCCGGAAATCCAGCGGATCTGCCGCAAGTACGACATCCTGCTGGTGGCCGACGAAGTGATCGGCGGCTTCGGGCGCACCGGCGAATGGTTCGCGCACCAGCACTTCGGCTTCGAGCCGGACCTGATCACGATGGCCAAGGGCCTCACGTCGGGCTACGTGCCGATGGGGGCCGTCGGCATTCACGAGCGGGTGGCGCGGCCGATCATCGACAACGGCGAATTCAACCACGGCCTCACGTACTCGGGCCACCCGGTGGCGGCAGCCGTCGCGGTCGCGAACCTGAAGCTGCTGTGCGACGAAGGGATCGTCGAGCGCGTGAAGAACGACATCGGGCCGTACTTCCAGCGCCGGCTGCGCGATGCGCTGGGCGACCATCCGATCGTCGGGGAGATTTCGGGAGCGGGGCTCGTGGCAGGCGTGCAGCTTGCGCGCGACCGGACTCGGCGCGAGCGGTTCGGTGCGAACGTCGATATCGGGACGATCTGCCGCGACTTCTGCTTCAACGGCAACCTGATCATGCGCGCGACCGGCGACCGGATGCTGCTGTCGCCGCCGCTCGTGATTCGCGAGGCGGAGGTCGACGAGATCGTCGACAAGGCGAAACGTGCGTTCGATGCGACGGCGCAGCGGGTGGGGCACGCACGGTAAGCCGGTATCTGGGTAGCTGCGTGTGGACGCGGGCGTCGTCGAATGACATGGCGCCCGCGTCGCTCGGAGCACGCGCGACGCCAAAACGAAAAGGGCCTGCGTCGTGAGACGCAGGCCCTTGAATTCTTTGGTGGCGGTACTTCCCTGAAATTGCCCCTCACAAGCCTTCTCAAATATGGACGTGGCCGACCATCAGGCGCAAACATACCCCCAGAAATACCCCCAGATGACGATGGTTGTCCGGTCTTACACAAGTGGTTTTCATCCGTGCCCATGTCGTCCGCGTGGTCGTTTCGCGTGGGGCGCGAATTTTCGGTTGAACGTGCGTTATGTCCCCGAATCCGCTAAATTGTCTACTGTCTTCGCCTAGCTCGACGGAGCGAACGCCGGCCCCTTCACCGGCCCGGCGGAGGTTCCAGCTAATGAAGGTCGTGCAAGAAGGGCGTGATATGGCGAAAGAGGCGAACTGGATCGGCCATTCATCGGCGCAGCGTCGGAAACGGCGCGATGGTACTTGCGAATATCTTGATCCGCAAAATCAAAGCCTTGCCATCATGCTCGGCGTGTCGGCGTTTCATCCGGAGAGCGCTTTGTTCGCTGGCGCAAATCTGTGGGAGGTAGATGGGTTCGTCGAGCGAATGGAAACGATCGCGGCTCCCGATGCAGAAATGTTCCGCGAAGCGCTCAACAGAATTCGGGAACGCTTCAAGAAGGATGATCTGTCCGGGAACATTCACGAGAGCGAGGCGTGGGACTCCCTGCGCACCCATGCCGCGATCATCAATGTTGGTATGCGCACGTGCAAGAACGACGACGTCTCGATCCCGGCGCTTGCGAGCGAGCACGCTCGCAAATCGAATGGACGAAAGCTGACCGATGCACAGCGTGACGAAATTGTGCAGCGGGCAAGGCTGGGTGAGACGCACCGGAAGTTGGGGTATGAGTTCGGTGTATCTCACCAATACGTCAGCACGTTATGTGCCAAATGCGCCAAAAAGAAGGTCGCATCACCGTTTCCGGGCGCGGCAACCAACCAGCGTTAGTTGCCACCATAGTTGCCGCGATTAAGCGCCTAGCCTTATCCAGAAATGCGCCGTGATTGCGGCGTGACTGCCAAGAGTTGCCATGTTTAGCGTTGGCTCCGTGTTCCGGGAATGGCCCGGAACGTTCTAGCGGAGCCTCAAATGGCTGAGATCAAACAGGCGCTCGTCCGCCGCAAGCAGGTCGAGATTGAAACCGGCCTGCCCCGTTCCTCGATTTACGCAAAGATGCGCGCGGGCACGTTCCCGCAAAACGTCCGTATCGGCGCTCGCTCAGTCGCATGGCGACGCGCTGACATCGATGCGTGGATCGCTGATCCCGCCAGTTTCCGCGCGGAGGTCTAACAAATGACCTGCTTTCGCCGCGACCGTGTGCCGCCCGTCGCCGACGTGCTGGCGCACCTGCACCTGCACCCCTCAAAACCGAACGGGTCGGGCTACGCGCAAATGCGTTGTCCGATCCACGGGGAGACGCATCCGAGCCTTTCGATCCACCTTGAGCGCGGCAATTGGCGTTGCTTTGCTTGCGGCGCGACCGGCGGTGACGTGTTGGAACTGTTCCGCCGCGCGCGCGGGCTGACGTTCGTTGCAGCAGCCCGCGAGCTGGGTATGTGGGAGGCGAAATGAGCGAATCGACCGAGGAGCTGATTTTGACCGATACGGATTACAGGACGGCAGCCGGCCGTCTGTTCGACTACAAGAAGAGCGAGGGCTTTGTACCCGTCGGCCTGCATTTGTATCGCCAATCGGACGGCTCGATTCTTTACGGCCGCGTGCGAATGCACAAGCTGGACGCTAGCGGCGGTCACGAAAAATTCGTTCGCCCTTTCTGGAACGACGGCACCGGTTGGAAGCATGGCGAGCCGAATCAGGACGGCGGGAAGCTGTTGTACGGATTGCACGACCTGAGCGCTAATCCGAACGTGCCGGTGCTCGTTACCGAGGGCGAACAAAAGGCCGACGCGCTGACCCGAATCGGCGCGGGCCGGTTTGTTGCTGTCACGTCCGGCGGAGCGACGAGCGCGGACGGGGCGAACTGGTTACCGCTTGCTCGCCGTCACGTGATTCTGTGGGCGGATCACGACGCACCTGGCGCGAAGTACGCCGAGGACGTGGCGGCGAAGCTTGTACCGCTGGGTTGTTCGGTGGCACGCATCGACGTGGCTGCGCTGGGCCTGCCGGCAGCGGGCGACGTGATGGACTGGATCGTCGCGCTTGGCCGGCAACCGAGCGCGGATGATGTTTTGGCGCTGCCGAAGATCGTCGCCGAGTTGGAAAACGCCGGTACGTCCGTTGCGACCCAGATCGCTAGCGATGCGCCTGCCGATGAGGCTGTACCCGCTAAATCGGACGATGACGCCATTGCTTGGCTCGCGGCGCTGCCGCCGATGCAGTATGACCGTGTGCGCAAGGACGAAGCAGGGCGCTTGAACGTGCGGCCCGCGACGCTCGATCAGATGGTGAAAGCGGCACGCGGCGGGATCGAAATTGACAACGCCGCGCCATTTCAGGACGTTGAGCCGTGGCACGAGCCCGTCGACGGCGGCGCTCTGCTGTCCGATATGGCGCACACGATCCGCCGCTTCATCGTCTGCGATTCTGAGACGGTAACCGCCGCCGTACTGTGGTGTGTCGCTGCGTGGCTGGTCGATCACGTTAGCGTCTGCCCGATTCTGCTCATCAATGCTCCGGAAAAGGCGTGCGGCAAGACGCAATTCCTCACTGTTGTTGGCCGCATGGTGCCCCGTCCGGCGCAGGCGGCGAGCATTTCGCAGTCGGTCTTGTTTCGTATGGTTGAAAAGTATCAGCCGACGTTGCTCGTGGATGAGATTGAGACCGTGCTGACGAAGGATGCCGAGGACTTGCGCGGATTGATGAACGCAGGGCATACGCGCGATTCGGCGTTCGTCTGGCGCAGCGTGGCCGTGGGCGATGACTTCGAGCCGAAGCGCTTCAACGTTTTCGGGTTTAAGGCGCTCGCCGGTATCAATGCCGACCGCCTGGCGGAAACGATCACGAGCCGCGCCGTGGTCGCGCAGATGCGGCGCAAATTGCCGCACGAGACAGCGGAGCGCTTGCGCCACGCGGAACCCGGCCTGTTCGACGCGCTGTGTGCGAAGCTGGCGCGATGGACGGAGGACTATGCCGAAGCAGTTCGCGCATCCCGTCCCGAATTGCCCGATGCGCTCAGCGACCGCGATCAAGACAATTGGGAGCCGCTGTTTGCGGTCGCGGATCTCGCCGGGGGGAATTGGCCCGAAGTTGCTCGCCGCGCTGCACTCAAGCTGTGCGGCAACGGGGCGGTTGCGCAAAGTTCCGGAGCTGAATTGCTCGCGGATATCCGGAATGTATTCGAGACGCGAAAGATGCGGCGTATCTCTTCCGTCGACCTGTTGGGCTACTTGAGCGACGACGAGGAAAAACCGTGGGCAACTTGGAGTCGCGGCAAGCCCATGACACCCCGTCAGCTATCCGAGAAGCTGTCCAAATACGGCATCACAAGCGCAAATATCAAGTTCGGCAACGCCGATGTCCGAAAGGGCTACCGCGCTGAGCAATTCGACGAAGCATTTTCTCGCTACCTGTCCGCTGCCCCGGATTCATCAGCTACCTCGCTACCTTCCAATGCTGGCGTGTGTTTGCCGGTAGCGGACACGGAATCGGGTAGCGCTACCGAACACGCTTCCGCTACCGCCAAATCCTTGTTGGTTAAGGTCGGTGGAGAAGTAGCGGCAAAAACGGGGGATTCGCCAGAGAACGAAAAGAGCGTAACCGACGATGATGGGGAGGGCGTATGAGTAGCGTTGCGCAGATTTTGGGCAAGGCGGAATCGCTCGGTGTTCGCCTTCGGCTCGACGGTGAGATCGTGCGGATGAACGGCCCGAAGGATGCGCGCGATGCGATCCGGGCAGACGTGATCGCGCATAAACCGGAAATCGTCGCGCACCTTCGCGCTGTCGCGGACGACACCGAGCCGATCCTCGCTGATTGTGACGGCGCGCTCCGCGATCCCGACGGTGGGCTGTATTTGCCGTGGGGGCCATGCCTCAGTGCGGGCGACGTGCATCGTATGCGCGCCGAACTAATCGCCATGGTCGAAGCGCTATCAGAGCTTGAGTGTTGGGCGAGCGCACATCGTGAGGACGTACTTACGCGGGTAATACGCGGGCCGCTGGCCGACCTGTTGCCGAACATCGCCTACTTCCGCGAACGACTCGAAGCGGCCCATGCGGAAGCCGCCGCGCGCGCCGTCCTTGATCGTCGTACGTAGAGGAATTCCCGGGAAGCGCGATTGGCCGCCGCTGCGAGCGAAAACAGGCAACGACAGCCCCTAAAAATAGTGAGGTAAGCGATGGTTGAGGCTGAAGTAGAACGCTTAGCACCGCTGAAACATGGTTGTATGAAAACGCAAGGTCGAGTGCAGTATGGCGTTCAGGTAGCCCGCATCTTACTCGTCCTGAGGACATGCCGAAGTGGCTGCGGCGGCATGAGGCCGAGTTAACGCGGCATTGCGCGTTGATGCGCATGGGCCGCGCGTGGCGACTTATCGAGCTTCGATTTGCACCAGTTATGTTTGCAATTCTGGCCGAAGAGCGAGAACGTGCAATGCGAAAAAGGGAAGGAATTCGATGATCGACGGTCTTATCGTCGGCAAGATATTTGGTAAAGCGAGCGCACGGGGGTGAGCGGCCGGTCATTCGTGACGGCAAAGGTTCGCGCCGCCGTGAACGACGGCGAAACGCTGTTCGCCAACGTCATCGCATTTTCGAGCGAAGCGAAGGCCGCACTGTTGGGACTCGATGACGGCGACTCGGTCGCGCTGGCCGGCACGCTGACGCCGAAGGTTTGGACCGACCGAATCGGCGAGGCTAAACCGGCGCTCGATATGGTCGCGAACGCGGTGTTGACCGCGTATCACGTGAAGCGCAAGCGTGCCACTATGCAAGGTGGTAGCAGAGGCGACGAAGACTGGAACGATCGCCCGCCGATAAACGAGCCCGGCAGGCGGCGGCGTCTTGCGACGGCGTCTGCCGTTTCCGATACCGACTTTTTTACCCGACGGCCAAATGAGGGCCCCCGCAACACCATGCCGAAATTAATCGGGCAATCAAGACCCAAGCCGCTTTTACCGATGGAAGTGGCGTAGTTGCTTTTAGCGTCATCGAATCAAGCCCGCTAAGCACTGCGTCAAGTGGCGAGTGCGCGACTGGAGGGAGTATAGTCGTCGCGCATTTATCGCGTTTTTCACATCGTTGTGTCGATACGCACTTACTAATGAGTTCGGTGCAGCCAAGGCTTTCGGTCCAAAATTTGCTAAAGGCTCTGCGCTCATCACATAAATCAGCGCAACGGATGTCCTTCTTGAGTTGGACAAATGGCCAGATCTCATCGCAATGATGAGCTTCGTACACGTCCAATCGCTCTGTTATGGTTTTGTCGCCTTGAAACACCTTTCGAAGAAAATCAAATGGTATAAGATTTTCTATCGAGCAGACGGGAAGAACATATGATTCAGCGAGTGCAGACGGGCGAATTCGATCGCTTGCTTCTACTTTGCTTGCTGTTTCGCCAGGGCTCGCTCCCGGAAAGCGTCGATCACTATCGACAATGCAGAGGCACAAACGCTCGGCGGTGCCTTTAATGTGGTCGTAGACGTCACCTGTGGTATTTCCCCCACCGTTGTAAGGCTCAAAAGCGACAGTTCCCAGTGAATTCAATTCACCATTAAGTTCCTCGGTGATGAATCTATAAAAAATCGCATCATCCAAATTTTCCACTAGAAGATATGGTTTTTGCAACAATGCCGAATTGACACTGTTAGCCGGAACCTTGATGAGCCTTTGGTTGCCTATTTTTTCATGCGATATTTCGGGGAAGTCGCCGACCAAAAGTTTTACGCATGCAATTTCCGCAAACTCGGCCAGTTGAGTCGCGCGATTGTAGATATGTTTTAAGGCCTGCTTGGTCCTTCCACTGAGCGCCGCGCCGATCGAAAGTAGATGGTCCGCGACGTCACGATCAGAAAAGACAACATGACAACCCTCCCGGTTTGCGTTGGCAATGATATCCAAGGCGATCGCAAGCGGGTGCTCGTCTGTGAGGTCGCTCTGAATATTTTTAAGCGATTCGTCTAGTTCGATTAGCATTTTTATGCGGGCTCAAAAAATCCGTGGGGCCAATTCTTTAGATAACCTTTATCGGAAAATGTTGACTGTCTGATCTCTGTTGGCGAGGAGACCGATTCTTTCTCAAATATGAGAACCGAAGCGTCATCCGCGGGGATTTTTTTCTTGCTTATTAGAGCTCCGAGCCTATTTACGAGATATTCGCTATGTGTCTCGACGATAACGCGCAAATCGATTCCCATCGTGCGCGCAGCGACGACCGCATCGACAAATACATCCGCTAGCTGGGCTTGCAACCGAGGATGCAGATGCAATTCTGGTTGTTCGATTGCAAATATCACGGGCGCCGATATTCGACCACTTTTTCGATTCGATCTAATATTTTGTACCGCCCAAAGTTGAGCCAAGATGGGGAACATTTGAGAGAATCCAAATCCAGTGTCAGCGATATTGAAATCCTTCGCAGTCTCATCGATCGATCGCAACATCAAGGAAAGATGCCCGCCCTGCTCTGGAGATATTTGAATTGAGACGCCAAAAAATTTTCGTGTCCACTCAGCGAAACTGTGGCGCTCCTCGATCGACATATTGTCTAGGAATAACGCGAAATTTGTGCCGCGCGGGTCGAGTTCATTAACCGCCAGCCCCTGCTTTCGATAGTATCGCTCCGCACTGGCTCGCAGCGGTGTAATATATTTCATGTTTTCGAGAGAAAACGAGAAATAATCGAAAATATAAGCAGTAAGCTCCGGAAAGCGAAAGCCAATCACCAGATTCTGCAGCTCCACGAACGCTGGTGACGCTTCCGTCCAACTGTGCGCTGCCCGTCGCCATTTGGCGTCGCCGATATCTGTCGATTTTACCGTGCGGAGTAAGTTGTTGAACGGGGTTTTAAGTAGCCTATACAAGACCTCATAATGCCGCTCGTCGCGCGATCGTCCATCCATGCGTGAGGCGATGAATGCCAAAAGAGTGGTTTGAAAGGTTGTCTTTTTGCGCGCCTCATCGAGCGTTTCCGGCGAGCTGAATCGAGTGAGCGTGGGAATTGGTCCATTCCATTCTCTAACCCCGATCCAATCTCGCATCAGATTTAAGCTATTTCGTCCATTTATTTCGAATCTCTCGAAAATTCCATCGGAGTTTAACTTAAACTCAATCACATTCCGATCGAATTTAAATTCGTATCCGAAGCTTTCTCGGGAGTCACCATCTTTCCCGGAAAATTCTGTTATGGTGACGGTGAATTCAGTGTCGTGTTGGTCTTTTGGAATCGGCCTATTAATCGATACGGCGCGAGTCTGTTGAAGAAGTGTATTTAATGGCAGATCAAATTTTACCAAAACCGACACTTTTTCTGTTTCCGAAAACGTTGATAATGTTTCGGAAAATCCGCCAAAATCAACAAGTTCACCGACCCAAAGAAACGGCTCCCGGGCACGAACCCCTAGGGCCTGCTTGAATAGTGCGAATGTTCTCAAAAATGTGCTTTTGCCTGAACTATTCTGCCCAAGTAAGAGTGTGATCGGCGCCAAGTCAACCACCCCCGTTTCCTTTAAACTTCTTATGTTGGTCAGGCCTAAGCTCTTCATTTTTGGTTTCTGCCCTTTAAATATTTCTAAGTCGTTACGCGTAGATCATGCGCGACCGCCGGACATGTTGGCAATGTAATCGGCATACGCCTTGGATATTACGCGGGGCGATTGCCGAAGACCAGTAGGAGCCAGATCATATCTCCCTGTTGGCGTAAGGCGGCCCACGTTTACCCGAGAGCGCCCAGTGTCCGGGCAGCAGGTGCTGCGGGGAGAGGGCAATCGGGTAGATTGCGTTAGATTCGCCTGTTCGGATTCGCAGGTACACGCGCGGCGACCGAGCGCGGCACGAAGGGACTTATTGCGGGCGTTTTAAGCGGTCGGCATATGCGTCGACACATTGCCCCGTTAGTCGACACGCTCGGGGCTTGCTGACGGGCTTTGCGGGAGGTCTGTGCGGCCGCGTGAGGATGGGTAGGGGGTAGCAATCTCTAGCGCGACCGTCCCGTTGACCGTGGCGCAACGCGAATTTTTGCAACGTCAGCACCAAAACCATTTTTCGGGAGCGAATCATGCCGCAAAAATCGAACGCCGCGAAGGCGCTTTCGGGTACGTTGCGTGCCGACCGGCTTAAGGGCATCGCGGCCGATCAATTGACCGTCGCGCCGCCACCGCCGGACGGCATGTCATCGCGTGCGGCTGCGGAATGGGACCGCGTCGCGCCGCTCGTCGTGAGCTTGGGTCTGTTAAGCGCTTCCGACCTACGCGCACTCGAACTGCTTGCCGAAACATTGGCAACGGAGGCGCAGTTACGTGAGACGCTGGACCGTGAAGGGTTGACTATTGCGACCGGGACGGGCGGGAGCAAGGCGCATCCGGCGCTGCGCGCGCTGAGCGATGCGCGCGCCCAAGCGGCCCGGCTACTGGATGCGTTCGGCCTGAGTCCGCGCGGACGGCAAGCTATCGACGCGCCGCCGCCGTTGCCGGCCGACAATCCGTATGCGGCGTTCGTCAAGCCGGCGCGCGGGCAGGGACGATAGCGCGCGGCTACCGTGTCGCAGCGTCAAACGAGATGACTTCGGCACCTGCCTTGAGTCGGTCGAGATAGTCCGCCCATTTCTGCATCATTTCGCGACGCTGAGGAAGGAAGGTCGTTCGGTTGTACGCGCGTCCGAGCGGGTCTTTCACGGTATGGGACAATTGTGATTCGATGACCTCGACCGCGACACCGAGCACTTCGACCATGATGGTACGCGCCATTGCTCGGAAGCCGTGGCCGGTGATTTCGGTGCGCGTGTCGTAGCCGAGCCGGCGCAGCGCGGCGTTAATCGTTGCCTCGCTCATTGGTCGATTCCGGTCGCGTGCCCCGGGGAATACGTAACGGCCACCGCCGGTCAACGCGTGCAATTCGTGAAGGATGGCGACGGCCTGATCGGGTAGGGGCACGATATGCGCTCCGCCGTCCATCTTGGCCGCCTTGTTGCGTTTCATGCGTGTGCCATCAATCTCCCACGTCGCGTTATCCAAGTCGATTTCCGACCATTCAGCGGCACGCAACTCGCCCGGGCGACGGAACAGCATCGGCGCGAGCTTGAGCGCGCAGTGAACCGGAAACGTACCGCCGAAGGCGTCGAACGCACGCAGCAACTCGCTGACCTTGCCGGGGTCAGTGATGGCCGCGAAATGCTTTTGCTGGATCGGCGGAAGTGCGCCACGAAGGTCGGCCGTTACGTCGCGCGTTGCGCGACCGGTTGCGACGGCATATCGGAATACTTGGCCGCAGTTCTGTTTCGCCCGGTGGGCCGTGTCGAGCGTTCCGCGTGCTTCGATCCTGCGGATAACGTCGAACACCTCGGCCGGCTGAATTTCGGAGATAGGGCGCTTCCCGAGCCACGGGAACACATCGTTTTCGAAGCGGGCGATGATCTTGTTCGAATGGCTTGTTGCCCATCCGGGCGAATGCTTGTTGAACCATTCGCGCGTAACGGCTTCGAAGCTCGTCGCGGCAGCGAGGCGGGCGGCGCGCTTGTCCGCCTTCTTCGCTTCGCCGGGATCGATACCGGCCGCCAGCTTCTCGCGGGCGTCATCGCGCTTCTTGCGCGCCGCTTGTAGCGATACGTCCGGATAGACGCCGAACGCGAGCAACTTTTCCTTACCGGCGATTCGGTACTTGAACCGCCAGTAGCGCTGTCCTGCCGGCGTGACGAGTAGGAACAGACCGCCGCCGTCAAACAGCTTCTGCGGCTTGTCGCCGGCCTTGGCGTTCCTGATTGCGATGTCGGTGAGCGGCATGGGGGTATCTCCGAGCGGCGGCGCAGCATTTCGCGGCGCGTACCCCTAAAAATACCCCTACATACCCCGGGCTGCCGTTGGCGTTTTCCGGAATTCCCGGGAATAAAAAAACCCGCTAAGCCTTGCAGCTAAGCGGGTTTCGGGATGTTCCAGGAACACCCCGGAATATTCTTTGGTGGGCGGTACTGGGATCGAACCAGTGACCCCTGCCGTGTGAAGGCAGTGCTCTACCGCTGAGCTAACCGCCCAAAGAAGAATCAAATTATGTCAGAGCTTTTGGGGTTCGTAAAGCCCTTTCTGCAATTTTTTTTAAATAGCCGCAAGCACCGGTTCGCGAGCCGTGCACTCAGCCCGCGAGCGCGGGCAGTGCATCGATCGACGCGCGCACGTAGTCGGCGAAGCGCAGCGCAACCGGCTCGGCGGTGCCGCTGCGCTTCAGTGCGAGCGTGCGCGATTCGAGCGACGCATCCTTCAGCGGCCGGAACGCGAGCCGGTCGCTCTTCGCCTGCTGCAGCACGCGCGGCACCAGCGCGACGCCCATCCCGAACTCGATCATCGACAGGATCGTCTGCCACAGCCGCGCTTCGTGGCGGATCAGCGGGCTGAAGCCGGCGTTCACGCATTGCGCGATGATCAGGTCGTGATAGTGCGGCGCTGCTTCGCGCGGGAACAGGATGAACGGTTCCGCGGCCAGCGCGGCGAGCGCGACCTGCCTGCGCCGCGCGAGCGGATGTGCGGCCGGCAGGCAGCACACGAACGGTTCCGCATAGACAGGTACCGATTCGACCTCGGGCGGGAAGTGGCCCCAGTGCGCGTAGCCGAGATCGATCTGGCCGCGCTGGATCGCCTGCACCTGCGCGTGCGTGTTCATCTCGCTCAGCACGACCTCGACGCCCGGGTAGTCGGCCTCGAAGCGCCGCACCGCATCGGGCAGCCCGCGATACAGCATCGAATGAACGAAGCCGATCCGCAGCCGGCCCGCGAGGCCCGACGCGGAGCGCACCGTCAGGCGTTCGGCCTCGGCCGCCTGCAGCAGCAGCCGGCGCGCTTCGCCGAGCAGCACCTCGCCCGCGTTGGTCAGCGCGACGGTCTTGTTGGTGCGCGAGAACAGCTGGACGCCGAGCGCGTCCTCGAACTTGCGGATATCGAAACTCAGCGCCGGCTGCGAGATGAACAGGCGCTTTGCCGCGCGCCCGAAATGCAGTTCCTCGGCGACCGCCACGAAGTAGCGCAACTGCCTCAGTTCCATGGTGTCTCCTCGCGGCGTCGGCATCGATAAGCGATATCTATCGTACCGGATAAATCCTGTATTGGACGCTTATCGATCGCGCGCCTACGCTCTACGGAAGGCTTTGCACGGGACTGGCCGGGCGCCGCGGCGCCCCCCGCCGGCCGATGTGCAGGCAACCCAGGAGACGCACGCATGAACGACACCGCTCGCACGCCGGACGCCGGCGCATCCAACATCCCCGACAGCCGGGGCCTCGATTTCTTCACGGCCGATCCCGATCTTGGCGCGTTGCTGAAGCTGCATCTCGGCGACGCGCACTATGCCGAACTGGAGCCTCGGCTGCGCGCGCTCGGCGCACGCGTGTCGGGCGAACTAGACGAATGGGCGTCGCGCGCGGACAAGCATCCGCCCGTGCTCGAACACCGCAACCGGCGCGGCGAGGCCGTGCAGCGGATCGACAAGGATCCCGCGTATGTCGCGCTCGAACGTGTCGCGTATGCCGAGCTCGGGCTCGCGTCGCTGAGCCACGGGGCGGAATCCGTTGCGCCGCTCGTCAAGTACGCGCTGACGTTCCTGTTCGTGCAGGCGGAATTCGGGCTGTGCTGCCCGGTCAGCATGACCGATTCGCTGACGCGTACGCTGCGCCGCTTCGGCGATCCGGCGCTCGTCGCGCGCTACCTGCCGAGGCTCGCGTCGCGCGACTTCGACACGCTGTACCAGGGCGCGATGTTCATGACCGAGCAGGCGGCGGGTTCCGACGTCGGCCGGATCGCCACGCGGGCGACGCGCGAGACGGACGCGCACGGCGAGACCGTCTGGCGCCTGACCGGCGACAAGTGGTTCTGCTCGAACGCGGATGCCGATCTCGCGATGGTGCTCGCGCGGCCCGACGGCGCGCCGGACGGCATCAAGGGCCTCGCGCTGTTCCTGCTGCCGAAGACGCTGCCGGACGGCACGCGCAACCGCTACCGGATCGTGCGCCTGAAGGACAAGCTCGGCAGCCGGTCGATGGCGAGCGGCGAGATCGCGCTCGAAGGCGCGCAGGCGTTTCTGATCGGCGAGATCGGCCGCGGTTTCCACCAGATGGCCGACATGATCAACATGTCGCGGCTGTCGAACGGCGTGCGCGCGGCGGGGCTGATGCGGCGCGCGCTGAACGAGGCGCTGCACGTCGCCGCGCATCGCGAGGCGTTCGGCCGCAAGCTGATCGAGATGCCGCTGATGCAGCGCCAGTTGCTGAAGATGCTGCTGCCGGCCGAGGCCGCGCGCGCGATGTTCATGCAGATCGCGCTGCTGCTGCCGCAGGCCGATGCCGGCGACGAGCAGGCGGCGCGCTGCGTGCGGATCCTGACGCCGCTGATCAAGTTCCGCGCGTGCCGCGATGCGCGGCGCGTGACGGGCGATGCGATGGAAGTGCGCGGCGGCACCGGCTACATCGAGGAATGGAGCGATGCGCGGCTCGTGCGCGATGCGCATCTCGGCTCGATCTGGGAAGGCACGAGCAACATCGTCGCGCTGGACGTCGCGCGGGCCGCGCAGCGCGAGCAGGCGCTCGACGCGCTGCGTACCTTTCTCGGCGACCGCCTCGGCGCGGCGCCGCTGCCCGACGCGAGCCGCGCGGCGCTGCGGCGCATCCTCGCGCGCGCCTGTGACGCGCTTGCGCGGGTCGCGGCGGAAGGCGACGACGCGCGCGTGCGGCAGGCCGCGTCCGCGCTGTACTACGCAAGCGCGGCCGTGCTGATGGCGTGCGAGGGCGCGCGGCTCGCGCCGGATTTCCGGCGTCTCGCGCTCGCGCACCTGGTCGTGCGCCACAAGCTGCTGCCGGTCGACCCGCTTGCGCCGGCATCGCGCGACGACGAATCCGCCGCCTGCGCTGCGCTGCTGCGCGGCACGCCCGTCGCGCTCGATACCGCGCTCGACCTGCTGCCGGAGGTCGAACGATGACCGCTTCGCGTGGCGCACTGGACGGCCTGAAGGTCGTCGACCTGAGCCGCGTGCTCGGCGGCCCGTACTGCACGCAGGCACTCGCTGACCACGGGGCGACGGTGGTCAAGATCGAGCCGCCGGACGGCGACGAGACGCGCGGCTGGGGGCCGCCGTTCCTCGGCGACACCGCGTGGTACTTCATGGGCGTGAACCGCAACAAGGAAGGGCTCGCGCTCGACCTGTCGCGCGACGAAGGGCGCGCGATCCTGTGGCACCTGCTCGACGAGGCGGACGTGCTCGTCGAGAACTTCAAGCCGGGCACGCTCGCGCGCTGGGGGATGGACTATGCACGCGACTTGCAGCCGCGCTTCCCGTGGCTGATCCACTGCGCGGTGACGGGCTTCGGCGCGGACGGTCCGCTCGGCGGGCTGCCCGGCTACGACGCGGTGATCCAGGCGATGGCGGGGCTGATGAGCGTCAACGGCGAGCGCGACGGCGACGCGACGCGCATCGGTCTGCCGATCGTCGACATGGTCACGGGCCTCAATGCGCTCGCGGGCATCCTGCTGGCGCTCGCGGAGCGCGAGAAGAGCGGGCGCGGACAGTCGATCGACATCGCGCTATACGACTGCGGTGTGTCGCTGCTGCATCCGCACCTGCCGAACTTCTTCGGTTCGGGGCGCGTGCCGGCGCGCAGCGGCAACGCGCATCCGAACATCGCGCCATACGACAGCTACCGCACGGCGACCGTGCCGATCTTCCTCGCGATCGGCAACGACCGGCAGTTCGCGCGGCTCGTCGCGCATCTCGGTGCGCCGGCGCTCGCGGGCGATCCGCGTTTCGTCGACAACCGCAACCGCTGCGCGCACCGTCCCGAGCTGAAGGCCGAACTGGAAGCGCGGCTCGCCGCGCACGCTTGCGAGCCGCTCGCGCGCGACCTGATGGCGGCCGGCGTGCCGTGCGGGCCGGTGCGAACGGTGGCCGACGTCGCGCACGATCCGCATGCGCTGCACCGGAACCTGTTCGTCGAGATCGGCGCGTATCGCGGCACCGCGTCGCCGGTGAAGCTGTCGCGCACGCCGGCTACCTATCGTTCGCCGCCGCCCGCGCTGGGCGGCGACACGCGCGCGGTGCTCGATCGCCTCGGCGTCGATCCCGCGCTCCAGCAGCAATTGCTCGACGCCGGCGTGCTGAGGGAAGCCCCCGGCTGACACGACGCCGCCGGCCGGCGGCGCCATGCCGGCCACCCGGGAAAGGCGCGCGGCAGTCGCGCCCCGGAAACACAAACATGGAGACATCGATGAGCCGTCAGCCATCCCCGCCCGCCGCGCAGCAGCCGCGGCCCGGCCGCGCCGCCTTCGCGGCGTTCGTCGGCACCACGATCGAGTGGTACGACTTCTACATTTACGGCACCGCCGCGGCGCTCGTGTTCGGCAAGGTGTTCTTTTCGAGCAGGATGGATCCCGGCGTCGCGACGCTGCTTGCGTTCGTCACGTTCTGGGCCGGCTTCGCCGCGCGGCCGCTGGGCGGCATCGTGTTCGGGCATCTCGGCGATCGTGTCGGCCGCAAGACCGCGCTCGTGATCACGCTGGTGATGATGGGGCTCGCGACGACCGGCATCGGCCTGCTGCCCGGTTATGCGCGGATCGGTGTATGGGCGCCGGCCGGCCTCGTCGCGCTGCGCGTGCTGCAGGGCATCGCGGTCGGCGGCGAGTGGGGCGGCGCGGTGCTGATCGCGAGCGAGAACGCGCCGAAGCATCGCAGCATCCTGTACGCGGCGTTCGCGCAGCAGGGTTCGCCCACCGGCAACCTGCTGGCCACGGCCGCGTTTTTCGCGCTGAGCGCGCTGCCGACACCGTCGTTCCTGATGTGGGGCTGGCGCATTCCGTTCCTGCTGTCGGCCGTGCTGGTGATCATCGGCATGGTGATCCGGCTGAGGCTCGAGGAGTCGGCCGACATGCAGCGCGTGCTCGCGCGCAAGCGCACCGTGAAGCTGCCGCTGCGCGACGTCGTGCGCGATCACTGGGTCGTCGTGCTGCTCGCGGCCGGCACGCTGCCGGTGATCAACGTCACGTACTTCCGCAGCACGTTCGCGCTGTCGTGGGCGACGAAGGAGCTCGGCTACGCGCAGGGCACGTTCCTCGGCATCCTGTCGATCTCGCTCGTCGTGCAGTTCCTGATGCAGCCGGTCGGCGCGTGGTTCGTGTCGAAGGTCGACATGCGCCGCGCGATGTGCTGGATCCTGATTCCGGAAATCGTGCTGATGCCGGTGATGTTCCATGCGCTCGCGACGCGTTCGTATTGGGTCGCCGTCGCGGGCATGTGCATCTCGACGATTCCGTCGGCGATGTTCTACGGCGCGGTCGGCGGCGTGCTGGCGCGCGTGTTCCCGGCGAACATCCGCTACACGGGCCTGTCGCTCGCGTATCAGCTGAGCGCGCTCGTCGTCGGCGGCGGCACGCCCGTGCTCGCGCAGGCGATCCTCAACACGACCGGCAGCATCGTCGGCGTCGCGGTTGCGTCGGGCCTTTACGCGCTCGTGTCGCTCGTCTGCATGCTCGCGCTGCTGAATCGCACCGGGTATCGCGCGGACGAACTGTCGACGGCCGAACGCAGCGATGCGGCCGAATGGGGCACCGAAGGCGGCAGCACGGCACCCGCGGCCGACGGGAGCGCGCAGCCGGGCGACGGCGGTGCTTTGAAGCCGGCCGGCTGAGCGGCACGCCATGCCGCCGCGCGGGAGGCGGGAACGCCCCGAGCGCATGTCGCCAAAAGAAAACGGCACCGTGCGAAACACGGTGCCGTCTTTCCCGGAGCACGCGGCCGGCAGGCTGCCGGCCGCGCGCATCGCATCATCAGCCTTCCGTCGGCGGCACGTAGCCGGACGCCTGGTCCGCGCCGTCGCCGAAGAAGTACTTCTCGGTCTGCTTCATCAGGTACTGGCGCGCGCGCGGGTCGGCCATGTTCAGGCGGTTCTCGTTGATCAGCATCGTCTGCTGCTTGAGCCAGCCCTGCCACGCTTCCTTCGAGACGCTCTCGTAAATGCGCTTGCCGAGTTCGCCCGGCAGCGGCGGGAAATCGAGGCCTTCGGCTTCCTTGCCGAGCTTCGCGCATTGAATCATTCGAGCCATCGTGTACTTCTCCTGTAATCGAACTGGGGGGAGGGCAGTCGTGCCTGCGCTCAGAGCTGCTTCATCAGCACGAGCGACTTGCGCTGCCAGTTATAGAGTTTGCGGCGGTCTTCGGGGAGGTCGTCGACGCTGACCTTGACGAAGCCGCGCTTGAGGAACCAGTGCTCGGTGCGCGTCGTGAGCACGAAGATGTGCGTGAGGCCGCGCGCGCGGGCGCGCTGCTCGATGCGCTTGAGCAGGCGTTCGCCGTCGCCCGAGCCCTGCGCTTCCGGCGCGACCGTCAGGCACGCCATCTCGCCGATCTTCTCCTGCTGGTACGGATACAGCGCCGCGCAGCCGAACAGCACGCCATCGTGCTCGATCACGGAGAAGTGGTCGATGTCGCGTTCGATCTGGTGGCGGCCGCGGCGCACCAGCGTGCCGTCCGACTCGAGCGGCTCGATCAGCGACAGGATGCCGCCGACGTCGTCCGGCGTCGCTTCGCGCAGGCTCTCGAGGTTCTCGTACGAGATCATCGTGCCGACGCCGTCGTGCAGGAACAGTTCGAGCAGCATGCTGCCGTCGAGCGACTGCGGGATCAGGTGGGCCCGGGTCACGCCGCCGCGGCATGCGCGGATCGAGTGCTTCAGGAAGAACGCGTCGTCGCCCTGGACGTTGCCGGAATCGAGCAGCTCGGCGGCCGCGTCGAGCGACATTTCGCGCACCAGCCCGCCTTCGTCGTCGACGATGCCGGGCGCTTCGGTCAGGAAGATGATCTTGTCGGCGCGCAGTGCGATCGCGGCGGCCGACGCGACGTCTTCCATCGACAGGTTGAACGCTTCGCCGGTCGGCGAGAAGCCGAGCGGCGACAGCAGCACGAGCTTGCGGCTCGCGAGAGAGTGACGGATCGACTCGGCGTCGATCTTGCGCACGATGCCCGTATGCGCGAAATCGACCCCGTCGAGAATCCCCACCGGCCGCGCGGTCACGAAGTTGCCCGACACGACGCTGATGTGCGCGTGCGCCATCGGCGAGTTCGGCAGACCCTGGCTGATCGCGGCTTCGATGTCGAGACGCACTTCGCCGGCCGCTTCCTTCGCGGATTCGAGCGCGCGCGCATCGGTGATGCGCAGGCCGTGCGAAAACTCGGATTCGACACCGTGCAGGCTCAGCTGCTCCTCGACCTGCGGGCGCGAACCGTGCACCAGCACGATCTGGATACCCATCGCCTGCAGCAGCGCGATGTCGGACACGAGCGCGTTCAGGAGCCCCTGCTGCACCACCTCACCGCCAAACCCCACGACGAACGTGCTGTTGCGGAACTTGTGGATATAGGGCGCGACGGAGCGCATCCAGTCGACGAACTGCGCGTGACTGGCGGCCGAATCGTCGGCGGCCGGCGGCGTCGCGGCGCCGGTCTGGGCGGGGGGGAGGTCGGTTTGGGAATTCATGGGCGGGATTATAATGCGCCCCCATGTCGAATGTTTCTAAAAGTCCCGCGCCGACGCGGGCCAATACGCCGTCGGCCCGGCACCCGGATGGTGCGGCCGACGCACGCGAGCAGCAGGGCCAGCCAGCACGCCAGCAGCAGGAAAAGCAGGCGGGCAAACCGGCAGACGCGCCGCGCGGGCCGCGCGGTGACGAACGGCGCGGCGATGCGCGCCAGTCCGCCGCGAAGGGCACACCCCAGGCAACGGGCGAGCGTTCCCCGCGCCGCGAGCGGCCGCCGCGCGCCGTCGTCGCGCCGAACCCCGTTCCGCCGATCACGTACCCCGAAAGCCTGCCCGTGTCGGGCAAGCGCGACGAAATCGCACGCGCGATCGCCGGTCATCAGGTTGTCATCGTCTGCGGCGAAACCGGCTCGGGCAAGACCACGCAGCTGCCGAAGATCTGTCTCGATCTCGGCCGCGGCCTCGGCGCCGGCGGCACGGGCCTGATCGGCCATACGCAGCCGCGGCGGCTCGCCGCGTCGTCGACCGGCCGCCGGATCGCCGAGGAACTCGGCACGCCGTTCGGCGAGGTGGTCGGCTACAAGGTGCGCTTCACCGACAATCTCGCGCCGGGCGCGTCCGTCAAGCTGATGACGGACGGGATCCTGCTCGCCGAGACGCAGACCGATCCGCTGCTGAAGGCGTACGACACGCTGATCATCGACGAGGCGCACGAGCGCAGCCTGAACATCGACTTCCTGCTCGGTTACCTGAAGGAAATCCTGCCGAGGCGGCCGGACCTGAAGCTGATCGTCACGTCCGCGACGATCGACGCCGATCGCTTCGCGCGCCATTTCGGCACCGACGAGCGTCCCGCGCCCGTGATCGAGGTGAGCGGGCGGCTGTATCCGGTCGAGATGCGCTACCGGCCGGTGGCCGAGGATCGCCCGGCCGTGAAAAATGCCGAAGGCACGGGCGGCCGCGATCGCGTGAAGACCGCGCGCGAAGCCGAGCGCGACCTGATGGATGCGATCGTCGACGCGGTCGACGAACTGTGCCGCGAAGGCCCCGGCGACGTGCTGGTGTTCCTGCCCGGCGAGCGCGAGATCCGCGAGGCGGCCGAGGCGCTGCGCAAGCACCATCCGCCGCACACCGAGATCCTGCCGCTGTTCGCGCGGCTCTCGGCAGCGGACCAGGACAAGGTGTTCAAGGCATCGAACGCGCGCCGCATCGTGCTCGCGACCAACGTGGCCGAAACCTCGCTGACGGTGCCGGGCATCCGCTACGTCGTCGATACCGGCCTCGCGCGCGTGAAGCGCTATTCGTACCGGAACAAGGTCGAGCAGCTGCAGGTCGAGTCGATCTCGCAGGCCGCCGCGAACCAGCGCGCGGGCCGCTGCGGCCGCGTGGCCGACGGCATCTGCATCCGCTTGTACGAGGAAAGCGACTACCAGGCGCGGGCGCGCTTCACCGATCCGGAAATCCTGCGCTCGTCGCTCGCGTCGGTGATCCTGCGGATGAAGTCGCTGCACCTGACGGCGATCGAATCGTTCCCGTTCCTCGAGCCGCCGCCCGGCCGCGCGATCGCGGACGGCTACCAGCTGCTCAACGAGCTCGGCGCGGTCGACGACGACAACGCGCTGACGCCGCTCGGCCGCGAACTCGCGCGGCTGCCGCTCGACCCGCGCGTCGGCCGGATGATTCTCGCCGCGCGCGACCAGCAGTCGCTGCGCGAGGTGCTGATCATCGCGAGCGCGCTGTCCGTGCAGGACCCGCGCGACCGCCCGATCGAAGCGCAGGAGCAGGCCGACCAGGCGCACCGCCGGTTTGCCGACGAGCGTTCCGAGTTCCTGCAGTGGCTGAAGATCTGGGCGTGGTTCGAAGAGGCGGTCGCGCACAAGAAGTCGAACCGCCAGCTCGTCGACGCATGCCGGCAGAACTTCCTGTCGCACCTGCGGCTGCGCGAGTGGCGCGACGTCCATTCGCAGCTGCTGACCGTCGTGCGCGAGCACGGCTGGCGGCTCAACGAAGCCGAGGCGACGTACGAACAGGTTCATCTGGCCCTGCTGACGGGCCTGCTCGGCAACCTCGGCCTGAAGGCCGATGACGATCCGCACTATCTCGGCGCGCGCGGGATCAAGTTCTACCTGTGGCCGGGCTCCGTGCTCGCGAAGAAGGCTGGCCGCTGGGTGATGGCGGCCGAGCTCGTCGAGACGAGCCGGCTGTACGCGCGCTGCCTCGCGAAGATCGAGCCGGAGTGGGTCGAGAAGATCGGCGCGCACCTGCTGAAGAAATCGCTGTCGGAGCCGCACTGGGAGAAGCGCCCGGCGCAGGTCAGCGCGTTCGAGCGCGCGACGCTGTACGGGCTGCCGATCTACCACCGCCGGCGCGTCGCGTTCGGCAAGCAGGATCCGGCGCGGGCGCGCGAGCTGTTCATCCGCGGCGCGCTGGTCGAAGGCGAATTCGACACGAAGCTGCCGTTCTTCGCGCACAACCGCAAGCTGCTCGCCGACATCGAGCAGCTCGAGCACAAGTCGCGCCGGCAGGACGTGCTGGTCGACGACGAGCTGATCTACGCGTACTACGACCAGGCGATTCCGGCGGGCATCCACACGGGCGCTGCATTCGAGCGCTGGTATCGCGACGAGGTGAAGAAGGGCGGCCAGCCCGAGGACAAGCAGCGGCTGCTGTACCTGTCGCGCGACGACCTGATGCGCCACGAGGCGGCCGGCGTGACGACCGAGCTGTTCCCGAAGCGCGCGACGATGGCCGGCGTCGAGATGGCGCTCACGTATCACTTCGAGCCGGGCACGCCGCGCGACGGCGTGACGCTCGCGGTGCCGCTGTATGCGCTGAACCAGGTCGACGCGCGCCGCTGCGAGTGGCTCGTGCCGGGGATGCTGAAGGAAAAGGTGCAGTTGCTGCTGAAGTCGCTGCCGCAGAAGCTGCGCCGGCACTGCGTGCCGCTGCCCGAGTACGCGGCCGGCTTCGTCGAGCGGATGGGCCGCGAGCGCTTCGGCGCGGGCGGCCTCGTCGAGGCGCTGATCGCCGACGTGCGCGGCGAGACGCAGGTCGCGATGAAGACGGCCGATTTCAAGCTCGAGACGCTGCCCGCGCACCTGTTCATGAACTTCAAGGTGATCGACGAGCACGGCCGCCAGCTCGCGATGGGGCGCAATCTCGCGCAGCTTCGCCAGGAGCTGGGCGCGCAGGCGCAGCAGCAGTTCCAGAAGATCGCGGCGTCGTCGACGATCGCGGCTGGCGGCGATACCGATGCAGGTCAGCCGGTCGGCCAGGCGCCGGCGGCGGCTGGTCCGGCCGGCGCACCCGGCCGCGGCCCGAAGCCCGCTAAGGGCGCGGCGCCGCAGACGTCCGCTCCGGCGGAAGCCGGCGCGACGGCGCTGTACGAGAACCTGACGACGTTGAATTTCGGCAAGCTCCCCGAGCTGCTGGAAATCCGCCGGCGCGGCCAGACGCTGTACGGCTACCCGGCGCTCGTCGATCGCGGCACGCATTGCGACGTCGAGGTGTTCGATTCGCCGGAGGAGGCCGCGCGCATCCACCGGGCCGGCCTGCGGCGGCTGTTCGCGCTGCAGCTGAAGGAGCCGATCAAGTTCCTCGAGAAGAACCTGCCGGGCCTGCGCGAGATGGCGATGCAGTACATGTCGCTCGGCACGCAGGACGAATTGCGCGACCAGCTGATCGACACGGCGCTCGACCGCGCGTGCCTGCAGGACCCGCTGCCCGACGACGACGCGAGCTTCCACGCGCGCCGTGACGAGGGCCGAAGCCGCCTGAACCTGCTCGCGCAGGAAATCGCGCGGCTGGTCGGGCAGGTCCTGGCCGAATACGCGGGGCTCGTGAAGAAGCTCGCGCAGGCGAAGCCGTTCGCCCAGGCGCATGCGGACCTGCAGCAGCAGCTCGCCGCGCTGGTCGGCAAGCGCTTCGTGATCGATACGCCCTACGCGCAACTCGCGCACTTCCCGCGCTACCTGAAGGGCATCGCGCTGCGGATCGACAAGCTGAAGGCCGATCCGGCGCGCGACGCGAAGCAGTCGGCCGACCTGCTGCCGCTCGCCCAGCAGTACCAGCGCGCGGTGTCGCAGCGCGGCGGCGTCGCCGATCCGCGGCTCGCGGAATTCCGCTGGCTGCTCGAGGAATTGCGGATTTCGCTGTTCGCGCAGGAACTGCGCACGCCGATGCCTGTCTCTGTCAAGCGTCTGCACAAGG
>NZ_LDVA01000270.1:0-19704 GCF_050768715.1 Burkholderia sp. ZZQ-2
CAGCAGCTTCAGGTTCGCGACCGCGACGGCTGCCGCCACCGGGTGGCCCGAGTACGTGAGGCCGTGGTTGAATTCGCCGTTGTCGATGATCGGCCGCGCCACCCGCTCGTGAATGCCGACGGCCCCCATCGGCACGTAGCCCGACGTGAGGCCCTTGGCCATCGTGATCAGGTCCGGCTCGAAGCCGAAGTGCTGGTGCGCGAACCATTCGCCGGTGCGCCCGAAGCCGCCGATCACTTCGTCGGCCACCAGCAGGATGTCGTACTTGCGGCAGATCCGCTGGATTTCCGGCCAGTACGTCGACGGCGGGAAGATCACGCCGCCCGCGCCCTGGAACGGCTCGCCGATGAAGGCCGCGACGTTTTCCGCGCCGAGTTCGAGGATCTTCGCCTCGAGCTGCTGCGCGCGGGCCAGGCCGAACGCTTCCGGCGTTTCGCCGGCCGCCGCCTCGCCGAAGAAATACGGCTGGTCGATGTGCACGATGTGCTCGACCTTCGACGGCATCTGCTCGTGCATGTAGCCCATCCCGCCGAGCGTGCCGCCCGCGATCGTCGAGCCGTGGTAGCCGTTCTTGCGCGAGATCACGACCTTCTTCTGCGGCTGGCCCTGCACGCGCCAGTACTGGTGCACGAGACGCAGCACGGTATCGTTGCCTTCCGAGCCGCTGTTGCAATAGAAGAAGTGGTTGAAGCCCTTCGGCGTGACTTCCGCGAGCATCGCGGAGAGTTCGATCACCGGCGGGTGCGTGGTCTTGAAGAAGGTGTTGTAGAACGGCAGTTCCTGGATCTGGCGATACGCGGCGTCGGCGAGTTCCTTGCGGCCGTAGCCGACGTTCACGCACCAGAGGCCGGCCATCCCGTCGATGACCTTGTTGCCGTCCGAGTCCCACAGGTAGACGCCGTCGGCCTTCACGATCACGCGGCTGCCCGCGCGGTTCAGCGCGCCCATGTCCGAGAACGGGTGGATGTGGTGCGCGGCGTCGAGCGCGCGGTATTCGGCGGTCGAATGCGGTGAGAAGGCTTCGTTTCGATCGGTCATGTTTCCTCCGGATAACGCTGCCGTACGCTCAGACGTGCAGCAGCAGATGCCTGCGCTCCCACGAGCTGATCACGCGGAAAAACGCTTCGTATTCGGTGTCCTTCAGCGCCAGGTAGGCCTTCACGAACTTGTCGCCGAGAATGCCGGCCAGCGGCGTGCACGCCGCCATCAGCGAGATCCCCTCCTCGAGATTGCGCGGCAGCTGGTACGGCAGGTTGTAGCCGTCCGACGCGATCGGCTCGGTCGGCGCGAGCTGCTGCGACAAACCGAGATAGCCGGCGGCGAGCGTCGCCGCGAACGCGAGGTACGGGTTGCAGTCGACACCCGGAATCCGGTTCTCGATGCGGCGCGCCGATGCGCCCGACTGCGGGATGCGGAAGCCGACCGTGCGGTTGTCGTAGCCCCACTGCACGTTGATCGGCGCGGCCATGAAGCGCGACAGGCGGCGATACGAGTTGATGTACGGCGCGAAGATCGGCATCAGCGCCGGCGTGTACTTCTGCAGCCCCGCGAGATAGCTGTGGAACATCGGCGACACGGCGCCGTCTTCGCCCGAGAACAGGTTGCGCCCCGTGCGCGCGTCGGCCAGGCTCTGGTGGATGTGCATCGCCGAGCCCGGCTCGTCCTGCATCGGCTTCGCCATGAAGGTCGCGTACATGTTGTGGCGCAACGCGGCCTCGCGCACCGTGCGCTTGAACAGGAACACCTGGTCGGCCAGCGACAGCGCATCGCCGTGCACGAAGTTGATCTCCATCTGCGCGGCGCCGACTTCATGGATCAGCGTCTCGATATCGAGCCCCTGCATCTCGCAGTATTCGTAGATGTCCTCGAACAGTGAATCGAACTCGTTGACGGCCTCGATCGAATACGACTGCCGGCCGGTTTCGGCACGCCCGGTGCGGCCGACCGGCGGACGCAGCGGCAGGTCCGGATCGGCGTTCATGTCGACCAGATAGAACTCGAGCTCGGGCGCAACGACCGGCTGCCAGCCTTTCGCCTTGTACAGGTCGAGCACACGGCGCAGCACGTAGCGCGGCGAGATCTCGACCGGCGAGCCGTCGAAGTGCACGCAATCGTGGATCACCTGCGCGGTCGGATCGACGGCCCACGGAATCAGGCAGATCGTCGACGGATCGGGCACGCACACCATGTCGGGATCGGTCACGCCGGTCAGCGTGCCGTCCTCCGGATAGTCGCCGGTGACGGTCTGCACCATCACGGCCTGCGGCAAGCGCATCGATTCGCCGGATTCGAACTTGTTGCGCGGAATGATCTTGCCGCGCGCGATGCCGGCCATGTCGGGAATGATCGCCTCGACCTCGGTGATGCGGTGCTGTCGCAGGAATTCGCTCAGTTCGGGTTGCATGATCGGCCTCTGTCAGTCGACGTCGGATGCGGCCGGCGACGGCATCGCGCCGCCGGCCGCATGAATGCGATGGGTCATGCGCGCGCGGCACGCCGCGCCGAATGCCGCGAAGATGTCGCGCGACAGCGGCTGTTCCGCGTAGCGCCATTCGGGATGCCACTGCACGCCGAGCGCGAACGCACGCGCGCCGCGCACGCTGACGGCCTCGACCAGCCCGTCGGGCGCGCTGGCTTCGACGACGAGCCCCGCGCCGAGCTGCGCGATGCCCTGGTCGTGCAGCGAATTGACCGTCGCTTCAGGTGCGCCGTGCGCGATCCGCTGCAGCGGGCCGCCCGGCGCGAACTGCACGACGTGCGCGGGGCCGTACTGCCGTTCGAGCGGATCGGCCGGCCGCTCGCGGTGATCGTCGAAGCCGGTCGTCGCGTGCAGCCGCTGATGCAGCGTGCCGCCGTAGGCAACGTTCAGCTCCTGCATGCCGCGACAGATCGCGAGTACGGGCACGCCCGCGTCGATCGCCGCGCGGATCAGCGGCAGCGCGGTCGCATCGCGCGCGGGATCGTGCAGCGTGTCGGGCGCGCTCGCGGCACCGCCGTAATGATGCGGCTCGACGTTCGAATAACTGCCGGTCAACAGCAACCCGTCGACCGCCTCGACGATCGCATCGGCCGGCTGGCGCGCGCCGAGCGCGGGCAGCACGAAGGCAAGCACGCCCGCGCCGTCGACGAGCGCGGCCAGGTACTTCTCCCCCGCCGTGTGGTTCGGATGCGCACCGCGCAGGATGCGGTCGGCGGTCACGGCTACGATCGGTCGCGCACGCATGGGTGTCTCTCCGGCAATCGCGCGCGACACGTTCGCACGCGGGACGATGAAGGTTCGCGCCGGCACCGCCCGCGCGCACCACGATGCGCCGCATGCCCAAACGCGATCGCGCCGCGCGGACGATGCGGCAACAGGCGGTGCGGCCCGGAACGGACGTGGAAAGGGACGCTAGGGCAACAACGATGCGCTGCCGTCGCACTGCACCGCGCTGAACACGCGGGCAGCCACGAGGTTGAAGCGGCGCAGGCCGCGACGGGAAATGGCGAAGAAACGAGGTTCGCGCAAAGAGGCGGCACGCGTGCCGCGATCAGCATGCCGGATCGGCCCGGCCTGAGGCGGCGCGCCCGCCGACGGACTTCGCGTCCGGCGTATCGAAGGGCTGGCGGCTTTCACGATCGTACTCGACTGACGGATGAATGCAGGACACGTGTCGCGATGAAGCGCATGCGGCAATGCCGCGCGGCGACACGTCGGCAAGGTGTCTCGCCGCGCATTCCGGTGCGGTGCGGCCACGATCGATGGCCCGCCGCCGGTGCGCGCGTGACGACTTCCTGACATTCAGCTTATATCACCCAAAAATTGCGTCAAATTTTCAGGTGCGGATGACGACATCGATCAGACGAAACCCGGACGAAAAAAAACGGCACCGATCTCGTGGATCGATGCCGTGTTGTGCATTGCATCGGTGCGGCACGCTGCGTGCCGGCGGGCCGTCACGCACCGGCTCCGCCGCGCTGCCGCATCCGCGCGGCCCGGGTTCAGCGATGCGCGAGCGCGGTTTCGACGAGCGTCTGCAATAGCGGCACAATCCGCGCCGCACGCGTTTCGTCGTACGCGTAGGGGCGCGTCTCTTCCATGTAGGTGATCTGCGAGAGCTCGAGCTGCACGGCCTCGACGCCCGTTTCGGGCACGCCGTAGTGGCGCGTGATGTAGCCGCCCTTGAAGCGCCCGTTCGCGACAGCCGTATAGCCGCCATGTTCGAGCACGCGCGCGGCGAGCGCCTCCGCCAGGCCCGGCGCGGCACTTGCACCGCTCGACGTGCCGAAGTTGAAGTCCGGCAGGCGGCCGTCGAAGAAGCGCGGCACGTGCGAGCGGATCGAATGCGCTTCCCACACGAGCACGCGGCCGTGCTCGCGCTTCAGGCGTGCGACCTCGCGTTGCAGCGCGTCGTGATACGGCAGCCAGTAGCGATCGCGGCGACGCATGATCTCGTCGTTGCCGGGCAGCGCGTTCGCCGGATACAGCGGCGCCTTGTCGAACGTATCGACCGGCACGAGCCCCGTCGTGTCCTGCCCCGGGTACAGGTTCTCGTTGTCGGGCGGACGGTTCAGGTCGACGACGTAGCGCGCATGCGACGGGACGAGGATCGATGCGCCGAGGCCGGCCGCGAAGCCGTACAGCCGTTCGAGATGCCAGTCGCAATCGTCGACGAAACGCGCGTCGGCCGTCATCGTCGCGGCGATGTCGTCGGGGATGTACGTGCCTGCGTGCGGAATCGAGATCAGCAGCGGCAGCGTGCCCTGCTTCAGCGTGAATACAGCCGGTTGTTCAGTCATGTCGCATCACCGTTGAAAGTCTGCCGGCGCACGCAGGCGGCGCGCGCCGGTTGCCGCGCGTCAGCGCAGCAGTTGCGCCAGCGCGGCGCGGTAGTCGGCATACGCGACGGCTTCGTCGCGATGGCGGCGGCCGCTCACGACGCGCTCGCCGCCCGTGTAGACGTCGAGCACCGGCGTCTCGCCGTGCTCCGCGAACACGATACCCGACAACCACGACGTGCTGTCGTGTTCGGCGATCGCCGGATGATCGGGATCGAGCACGAGCCAGTCGGCGCGGCACCCTTCGCGCAGCGCGCCGACGCGCCGCCCGCTGGCCTGCGCGCCGCCCGTGAGCGACGCGTCGAACAGGCGATCGGCGACATGCGCCTGCGTGTCGCTCGCCAGCACGTTGCGCGCGCGGTGCACGAGCCGTTGCCCGTATTCGAGCAGGCGCAGCTCGGCACGCCAGTCGACCGACGCGTGGCTGTCCGAGCCGACGCCGATCACGCCGCCTTGCGCGAGATAGTCGACGGCCGGGAACACGCCGTCGCCGAGGTTCGCCTCGGTCGTCAGGCACAGGCCGGCGACCGCGCGACGCTGCGCGAGCGCGGCCGTTTCAGCCGCGTCGACGTGCGTCGCGTGCACGAGACACCAGCGTGCGTCGACATCGAAGCGATCGAGCAGCCATTGCACGGGGCGCGCACCGTAGGCACGCACGCAGTCGTCGACTTCGGCCGTCTGCTCGGCGATATGGATATGCACGGGCGCGTCGTCGGGCAGCCCGTCGAGCAGCACGCGCAACCCGTTCTCGGACACCGCGCGCAGCGAGTGCGGCGCGACGCCGTAGCGCAGCCCGCCGTGCTCCGGCGCCGCGCGACGCATCGCGTCGAGCAGCTCGAGCAGGCCGTCGGGCGTATTGATGAAGCGGCGCTGGTCGTCGCGCGGCGGCTTGTTGCCGAAGCCGGCGAACTGGTACGACACGGGCAGCATCGTGATGCCAATGCCGGCCGAGCGCGCGGCGTCGACCACGCGCGTGCCGAGTTCCGCGATCTGCGGATAACGCGAGCCGTCCTGCGCGTGATGCACGTAGTGGAATTCGCACACCGACGTATAGCCGCACTTGAGCATCTCGACGTACAGCCAGCGTGCGATCGCGGCGAGCGCGTCGGGCGTGATCTTCAGCGCGAAGCGGTACATCAGGTCGCGCCAGCTCCAGAAGCTGTCGGCCGGATTCGCGCGGTATTCGGTGAGCCCCGCCATCGCGCGCTGGAACGCGTGCGAATGCAGGTTCGGCATGCCGGGCAGCACCGGCCCGGCCGCACGCGCGACGCCTGCCGGGGCGTCGGTGTCGGGCGTCACGCCGGTCAGCGTGCCGGCCGCGTCCCAGCGCAGCAGCACGTTACGGCGCCAGCCGTCGGGCAGGTACGCATGGTCTGCAAACAACAGGGTGTCGGTCATAAGGCTATCTATCCATTCATCCGGCGAAACACGGTCGTGCCGCCGCGTACGACCTGCTCGCACAGCGGCCGGCCGATCCAGTAGGCGAGCTCCGCCAGCGAGCCGACCGACCATGCGGCGAAGTCGGCCTGGCGACCGACCTCGAGCGCACCGTGGCGATCCGCGCGGCCGAGCGCCGCGGCCGCGTGGCGCGTCACGCCCTGCAGCACTTCGGGCACCGTCATGCGGAACAGCGTGCAGCCCATGTTCAACGTCAGCAGCAGCGATTCGAGCGGCGACGTGCCGGGGTTGTGATCGGTCGCGAGCGCGATCGGCACGCCGTGCTTGCGCAGCAGCTCGATCGGCGGCAGTTGCGTCTCGCGGATGAAGTAGTACGCGCCGGGCAACAGCACGGCGACCGTGCCGGCCGCCTTCATCGCCTCGATGCCGGCCTCGTCGAGGAATTCGAGGTGGTCGGCGGACAGTGCCCGATAGCGGGCGGCGAGCGCCGTGCCGCCCGCGTTCGACAATTGCTCCGCATGCAGCTTCACGGGCAGCCCGCGCCGCGTCGCGGCTTCGAACACGCGCTCGGTCTGGGCGAGCGAAAAGCCGATGCGTTCGCAGAACACGTCGACCGCGTCGACGAGCCCCTCGTCGGCCAGCGCCGGCAGCATCCGGTCGCACACTTCGTCGATGTATTCGTCCGCGCGGCCCGCATATTCCGGCGGCAGCGCATGCGCGCCGAGGAACGTCGTGTAGACCGTGACCGGGAAGCGCTCGCCGAGCTGGCGCGCGACACGCAGCATCTTGCGTTCGCTCGCGAGGTCGAGCCCGTAGCCCGACTTGATCTCGATCGCGGTCACGCCTTCGGCCAGCAGCGGCTGCAGCCGCGCGGCGGCCTGCACGAACAGCGTCGTCTCGTCGGCCGCGCGCGTCGCGCGCACCGTCGACACGATCCCGCCGCCCCGCCGCGCGATCTCCTCGTAGCTGACGCCCGCGAGGCGCTGCGCGAATTCGTCGGCACGTGTGCCGCCGTACACGAGGTGCGTATGGCAGTCGACGAGGCCCGGCGTCACCCACGCGCCGTGCAGATCCTCGCGCCGCCAGTGGGCATAACCATGCGGCAGCGCGGACATCGCGCCGAGCCAGGCGATCGTGCCGGTTTCGTCGACGGCGATCGCCGCGTCGTCGATCGTCTCGTCAGGATGGCCGTGCGGACACAGCCTCAGGTGATGCCAGACAGTCGGTTTCATGCGTTCAGTCTCGTTCGCCGATGGCGAGCGACACGGCGAGCAACGCGCCGCTACCGCTCACGACGACGTCAAACGCACGCCGCGGCCCGTCGAGCCGCAACGTGTCCATTTCTTCCAGTGTGTAGCGCGTGCCGTCGATTTCAACGGCGACCTCGCCGGCCGCGCAAAACAACAGCACGGTATCGGCGTGCCCGATGCGGTGCGCGCCTGCGCGCCACACGTCGAGCGTGCCGCGCGCGGCCGAACGGCGCGTCATCAGGTTGAAGTCGCGCGTCGCGCCGTCGTGCAGCGTCGCGTCGATCGCCGCCTCGCCCGCGAAATCCGCGCGGGCCAGCGGTGCGTCGAGCACGTGGCGTGCGCCGCCTTCCTCGGCGAGCGTCATGCCCGCGCCGGACAGCAGCACGAGCGTGCGGTCGACGCCGTCGAAACGCGAGAACGGGCCGTCCGTGCCGACGTCCGCGACGCTCACGCGCCACGCGAACGCGTCGAGCGCGGCGCCCGGCGGCGCCCCGAAGGAAGTCCCCGTGGGGGAAAACGCCGCGATTTCGCGCGTCACGCCGCCGCCGTTCTTCCATGGCGACGCGACGAGGTCCGCTGCGCGGATCACCGCGGCGGCCAGCGTCGCGTTCGCCGGCGCCTGGTGGAGCGCCGTCATGCTCAGCGGCCGAGCATCGGCAGCTTCAGGCCGGCTTCGCGGGCCGTCTGCTGCGCGAGTTCGTAGCCGGCATCCGCATGGCGCATCACGCCCGTCGCCGGGTCGTTCAGCAGCACGCGGCCGAGACGCTCGTGCGCTTCGGCGGTACCGTCGGCGACGATCACGACGCCCGAGTGCTGCGAGAAGCCCATGCCGACGCCGCCGCCATGGTGCAGCGACACCCACGATGCGCCGCCCGCGGTGTTCAGCAGCGCGTTCAGCAGCGGCCAGTCGCTCACGGCGTCCGAACCGTCCTTCATCGATTCCGTCTCGCGGTTCGGGCTCGCGACCGAACCGGTGTCGAGGTGGTCGCGGCCGATCACGATCGGGGCCTTCAGTTCGCCGTTCTTGACCATCTCGTTGAACGCCTGGCCGAGGCGATAACGATCCTTCACGCCGACCCAGCAGATCCGCGCCGGCAGGCCCTGGAACGCGATGCGCTCACGCGCCATGTCGAGCCAGTTGTGCAGGTGCGGATCGTCGGGGATCAGCTCCTTCACCTTCTGGTCGGTCTTGTAGATGTCTTCCGGATCGCCCGACAGCGCGACCCAGCGGAACGGGCCCTTGCCTTCGCAGAACAGCGGGCGGATATAGGCCGGCACGAAGCCCGGGAAGTCGAACGCGTTCTCGACACCCATTTCCAGCGCCATCTGGCGGATGTTGTTGCCGTAGTCGAGCGTCGCCGCGCCGCGCTCCTGCAGCGCCAGCATCGCGCGCACCTGGACGGCCATCGACTGCTTCGCGACCTTCACGATGCTCTGCGGATCGACCTTCTGCGCTTCGCGCCATTGCGCGACGGTCCAGCCTTGCGGCAGGTAGCCGTTGATCGGGTCGTGCGCGCTCGTCTGATCGGTCACGCAATCCGGCGTGATGCCGCGCGTGACGAGTTCCGCGAACACGTCGGCCGCGTTGCCGAGCAGGCCGACCGACACCGGCTTGTCGGTGCGCTTCGCTTCCTCGATCATGCCGAGCGCCTCGTCGAGCGTCGTCGCCTTCTTGTCGACGTAGCGCGTCTTCAGGCGGAAGTCGATGCGCGTCTCGTCGCATTCGACCGCGATCATCGAGAAGCCGGCCATCGTCGCGGCCAGCGGCTGCGCGCCGCCCATGCCGCCGAGGCCGCCCGTCAGGATCCAGCGGCCCGACGGATCGCCGTTGAAGTGCTGGTTCGCGACCGAGAAGAACGTTTCATAGGTGCCCTGAACGATGCCCTGGCTGCCGATGTAGATCCAGCTGCCGGCCGTCATCTGGCCGTACATCATCAGGCCCTTGCGGTCGAGCTCGTGGAAGTGGTCCCAGTTCGCCCAGTGCGGCACGAGGTTCGAGTTGGCCAGCAGCACGCGCGGCGCATCCTTGTGCGTGCGGAACACACCGACCGGCTTGCCCGACTGGATCAGCAGCGTTTCGTTTTCCTCGAGATCCTTCAGCGACGCGAGGATCTGGTCGTAGCATTCCCAGTTGCGCGCCGCACGGCCGATGCCGCCGTACACGACGAGCGCGTGCGGATGCTCGGCGACTTCCGGGTCGAGGTTGTTCTGGATCATCCGGTAGGCCGCTTCGGCCAGCCAGGTCTTGCAGACTTTCTCGCTGCCGCGCGGCGCGCGGATCGTGCGCGTCGGATCGAGACGGGGATCGATGTGTTTCGGATGGTTCATGACGACTGCTCCCGAGGGAAATGAATATCAAATAGGAATCAGAAATGCCCGGTGAAGCGATAACGGCTGCCGGGATGCCACAGATTCGCCACCGAGGCGACGACGCCCTGCGACCAGGTGCGCCGATGTAAAACCAGACACGGCTCGACGTCGTCCATCCGCAGCTGCTCGCGCCGCTCCGGCGCCGGGGCCGCCGCTTCGATCCGGTACTCGACGCGCTGCAGCGGAGCCGCGCGCATCAGGTACAGGTTCGGCGTCGTGTTCGTGAAATCCTGCTCGGCGTAATCCGGCGCGACCGCCGGATTCACCCACCGCTCTTCGAGCTGCACCGGCTCGTCGTTCTCGAAATGCAGCACCTGCGAATGAAACAGCTTCGTGCGCACGGCTACCTGCATCTCGTCGGCGAGCACCTCGTCGGCGCGGATCGTGTCGAGGCCGAGCACGCTCGCGCGATACGCATGCCCGCGCGCGCCGACCTCCTCCGAGATGCTGCGGATCGCCACCAGCGTCGACTCGTACTTCGGCCGCGCGACGTAGGTGCCCGCGCCCTTCATGCGCGTGAGCACCTGCTCGGCCGTCAACTCGCGCAGCGCGCGGTTGACGGTCATGCGCGCCACCTTGAACTCGCGCGCCAGCTCGTTCTCGGACGGCACCTGGTCGCCCTCCTCCCACTCGCCTGCGTGGATGCGGGCCAGGATGAAATCCTTGATCTCCTGGTAGACCGGCGCGCTCATGGGCTTACTGTTCCGACGCGAACGAGAACGGCGCGACCTTCGCGAACGCACGCTCGCCGACCAGCTTCGCGATCACCGCGATGTCCGGTGCGAAGTAGTGGTCGAGCTCGTAGTGCGCGACCTTGCCGCGGATCGTTTCCATCACGGGCGCGAGCTTCGGGCTCGTGTGGTGCGGCGCGCGCAGGTCGACACCCTGGGCGGCGGCCAGCAGTTCGATCGCGAGGATGTGCTTCGTGTTGTCCGCGATGTCGGCGAGCTTGCGTGCGGCGAACGTCGCCATCGACACGTGGTCTTCCTGGTTCGCCGAGGTCGGCAGCGAGTCGACCGACGCCGGGTGCGCGAGCGTCTTGTTTTCCGATGCGAGTGCGGCGGCCGTCACGTGGGCGATCATGAAGCCCGAGTTCACGCCGCCGTCCCGCACGAGGAACGGGGGCAGGCCCGACAGCGTCGCGTCGATCAGCAGCGCGATGCGGCGTTCGGCCAGCGCGCCGATTTCCGATGCGGCCAGTGCGAGGTTGTCGGCCGCGAACGCGACGGGCTCGGCATGGAAGTTGCCGCCCGACAGCACTTCGCCGGTATCCGGGAAGATCAGCGGGTTGTCCGACACGGCGTTCGCTTCGATCAGCAGCACGTCGGCCGCGTGACGCATCTGGTCCAGGCACGCGCCCATCACCTGCGGCTGGCAGCGCAGGCTGTACGGGTCCTGCACCTTGTCGCAATCGCGGTGCGACTGGTTGATCGGCGAGCCTTCGAGCAGCTCGCGATACGACGCTGCCGCGTCGATCTGGCCTTGATGGCCGCGCAGTTCATGAATGCGTGCGTCGAACGGCTTCACCGAGCCGGCGGCCGCGTCGACCGACAGCGCGCCCGCGACGAGCGCGGTGCGGTACAGGTCTTCGATCGCGAACATGTTGTCGAGCGCGAGCGCGGTGGAAGCCTGCGTGCCGTTCAGCAGCGCGAGGCCTTCCTTCGCCTGCAGCGTCAGCGGCGCGAGACCCGCGACGCGCAGGCCGTCGAGCGCGCTCGCCCGCTCGCCGCGGATGAACACTTCGCCGACGCCCAGCAGCACGGCCGACATGTGCGCGAGCGGCGCGAGGTCGCCCGATGCGCCGACCGAGCCCTTCACCGGGATCAGCGGCAGCACGTCCGCGTTGAACAGCTTGATCAGCGCGTCCATCACTTCGCGGCGGATGCCCGAGTGGCCGCGGCCGAGGCTCGACAGCTTCAGCGCCATCAGCAGGCGCACCGACGAACGTGCCATCGGCTCGCCGACGCCGACCGCGTGCGACAGCACGAGGTTCTTCTGCAGCAGTTCGAGCTGGTCGTGCGGGATGTGCGTGCTCGCCAGGCGGCCGAAGCCCGTGTTGATGCCGTAGGCCGGCTCGCCCTTCGCGGCGATGTCGGCGACGGCCTTCGCGCCGGCGTCGATCTTCGCGAAGCTGGCCGGATCGAGCGCCAGCTGAACGGATTCGCGTGCGATCTGGCGCAGTTGCGGGAGGGTCAGGTGGCCGGGGGTCAACGTAATCATGTGAGCAATCCTGTCTAGACAAGTTCGGAGTGGTTTGAAGTGTAGCCACCTGAACTTGTCTAGACAACCCGTTTTTCACCGATTTCGACTCGGGAGTTTCCCTGATGCCCGGTGTGGCCCGCCGGACCGGTCGGCGGGATCCGGCGCTTAACATATGTTGCAATTATTTTATTTTTGGCAACATACGAATCACCACTCGCCACGGAGCCCGTCATGCCCATCCCGCCCCGTTTCATCGCCCGGTTCATCGCCCGCTTCGGCCGCCCCCTGCTCTTCGCCGCGTGCGCACTCGCATGCGGCGCCTCGTTCGCCGCGGAGCCGCTCTCCGGCACGCTCGAGAAGATCCGGCAAAGCAACCTGATCTCGATCGGCCACCGCGAAACGTCGGTGCCGTTCTCCTACGTCGACGCGAACGGCAAGGTCATCGGCTTCTCGCAGGACCTGTGCGACCGCGTGATCGCCGCCGTGAAGGCGCGCGTCGGCAAGCCCGACCTGCAGGTGCGCTTCATCCCCGTCACGTCGCAGAACCGCATCCCGCTCGTGCAGAACGGCACCGTCGATCTCGAATGCGGCGTCACCACGAACCTTGCGGCGCGTCACGCGCAGGTCGCGTTCTCGACCACCTTCTTCGTCGCGACGACGCGCCTGCTCACGCGCACGAGCTCGGGCATCCGCGACTTCCCCGACCTCGCCGGCAAGACGGTCGTGACGAACCAGGGCACGACGTCCGAGCGCCTGCTGCGCAGGATGAACGAGGAAAGGAAGATGAACATGCAGATCATCAGCGCGAAGGACTACGGCGAAGGACGCCTCACGCTCGAATCGGGCCGCGCGGCCGCGTACATGATGGACGACGTGCTGCTCGCGGGCGTGCGCCAGCTCGCCGCGAAGCCGGCCGACTGGCAGATCGTCGGCACGCCGCAGTCGTCGGAGGCCTACGGATTCATGCTGCGCAAGGACGATCCGCAGTTCAAGGCGCTCGTCGACGGCGTGCTCGTGCAGTCGATGAAGCGCGGCGAGATCGATGCGCTGTACGACAGGTGGTTCATGAAGCCGGTGCCGCCGAAGGGGCTCGCGTTCGACTTCCCGATGAGCGACGTGATCAAGGCGCGCTACGCGGCACCGAACGACGCGCCGCTCGAATGAGCGCCGCGCGCTGACGCCGGCTCACGCACGCGTCCACGCAATGCACGCCGCGTAGTCGGGCGCCGCGTCGAGCCACGCCGCGTCGAACGCCGCGACGCCGGCGGCGGGCGCGGCCGGCTCGACGATCGTCGTCGCAGGGGTCGCGACATCGCGCGGCGGCACGACCGCGAACGCTCGCAACCCGCCGACGATGCCGGTGCCGAGCGCCTTGAGCAGCGCTTCCTTCGCCGCCCACACGCGCATGAACGCCGCCGCGCGCGCGGCGGGCGGCACGCTGTCGAGCCACGCAGCCTCGGCGGGCGCGCAGACTTCGCGCGTCAGCGCACGCCAGTCGGCCGCGCGGTCGCAGCACTCGATATCGACACCGACGCGGCCCGCGGGCGCCCACGCGAGCAATGCGTGATCGCCCGCATGCGACACGTTGAAATCGAGTGACGTCCGATGCGCGGGGGCCGGCGACGGCCGCCCCGATGCGTCGACGACGATCGCGACCGCATGCGGCGCGACACCGAGGGCCGCGCCGAGCACGTCGCGCAGCGCGGCACGCGTCGCGGCGCTGCGTACCGCATCCTCGTGACGCATGAAGCGCGCGGCGCGCGCGCGCTCGTCATCGCTCAGCGCCGCATAGGCCGGCGACGCGAGCGGCACGCTCCAGTCGAAATCGATACGCACGGCCCGCACACCCGCGCGGGCCGCGGCGGGCGGCACATCGAGCGCGTGCACGCGCCATGCGCGGGCGGTATCGGCCGGAGAAGCGGAATCGGACGGAATAGACATCGGTGCGTAGCAGCCTGTGCCGTGAAAGGAAACGCCCGATGTTAATCGATCGCGCCGGCGCACGAACCGGCTTGTGTGCGACTCGCCGCGGCCGCATCGAATCGGGGCGGCTTCATGTGCCGCATGCGAAGGCCGCACACGGCAGCACGCCATGCCCGCGACGCATCGTGCAGCCGCCACGCCTCACCCGTTCGCGGCGACACCCGGCACGCCGCTGCCCGCCCCTCGCCCGCGCGACGCCGGGTGAAGCGCATGCACGTGGCCCGGCGCATCGGCCGGCAGCACGCCGTGCTGCAGCCAGTACAACGCGAGCGGCCACAGCGTGTCGGTGAAACGGCTGTGGAAAAACGCGAAATGGCCGATCGCCTCGACGCCGATATCGGCCGGCGCGATCCGCAGATGCGTGACGTCGCTGCCCGTGTAGTAGCCGACCAGCCGCTCGATCGCCTCGACCGTGCCGAACCCGTCGTCGTCGAGGCCGATCGCGAGCATCGGCGCCGACAGTCCCGCGAAGCGGATGGGCAACGCGGCGCGGCTTGCGGCGGGTTCGGCGAGCAGGCCGCGCGTATAACCATCCTCGAAGCGCGCCTGCGAGCGCACCCACGACAACGCGACGCCGCGCGGCGTGTCCTCCATCCAGCCGAGCCGCTTCGCGGGCACGTAGCCGAACACGGCCGCGAGCAGCGGCATCGCGACATGCCACTTCCACCACATGCGCCGCCGTTCGGCCGGCAGATAATCGCGCCAGTACGCGTACTGCGCGCCGACCGTCACCGCGTGCCGCACGTGTGCGTTCGATGCCGCGAGCCCGAGCGCGAACCCGCCGATGCTGTGCGCGACCACGTCGATCGGCTGGCCCGGAAACGCGTCGTGCGCGTACCGCAGCGCGGCGTCGCAATCGAGCCGCCCCCAGTCGAGCCAGTTCGCGCGCAGCTTCGCGAGCTGCGCCGGGCGCGACCCGCCGATGCCGCGATAGTCGTAGACGAGCACGTCGCGCCCCTGTGAAAACAACCAGGCCGCGAAACGAAAGTAGTAGTCGCAACGCACCGATGTCGCGCAATTGATGACCGTCACGGGCCGCGCGGCACTGCCGCCGCGATGGCGCCATACATGGCCGCGCAATTCGTAGCCGTCGGCCGCGCGCAGCGTCACGGGCTCGGGCGGCAATGCGCCTGCCGCACGGCTGCCCTGCGTCGTCCCGCTGCTTTCGTTCGAAATCGTCATCGAGTCTCCTGTCGGTCCGAGTTAGCGCTTTAGCGCTTACTCGGACCCCATGCTTCGCGGTCGGTCCGAGTTGGCCCTTCAGCGCTTACTCGGGCCCCATGCTTCGCGGTCGGTCCGAGTTGGCCCTTCAGCGCATACTCGGGCCCCATGCTTCGCGGTCGGTCCGAGTTGGCGCCTCAGCCCTTACCCGAACCCCATGCTTCGCGGTCAGCCCCGCGCTCCCCGCGCCAGCCTCCATTGAACTTGACGCGCCCCGCGTTCTCAACCAATCTTGCTGCTCCGTTCGCATGAGTCACGCGCATGTCAACGCCACTCGTCCGTCTCCCGTCGCTCGACCTCGTCCGCGGTTTCGTCGCCGTCGGCCGCCGCATGAGCATCACGCTCGCCGCGCAGGATCTGTGCGTCACGCAATCGGCGGTCAGCCGCCAGGTGCACGCGCTCGAAGCGCATCTCGGCGTCGCGCTGCTGCAGCGCGGCTACCGGAAGATCGCGTTCACGCCGGAAGGCGAGCGGCTGTTTCGCGTCGCCGATGCGGCCCTGCACGGCCTGCAGGACACCGTCGCGTCGCTCGCCGCCGCACGCGAGCGCCAGCCCGTCACGATCACCGCGAGCATCGGCGTCACCGCGCTGTGGTTGCTGCCGCGGCTCGGGCGGCTGCAGGCGCGCCTGCCGGAGATCGACCTGCGCGTCGCCGCGAACGACAAGGTACTCGATTTGCGCGCCGAAGGCATCGACCTCGGCGTCCGCTATTGCCCGCGCGACCGCGCGCCGGCCGGCGCGCTGCACCTGTTCGACGAGATCGTCGTGCCGGTCGCCCATCCCGCGCTCGCCGCGCGGCCCGTCACGAACGCGGCCGCGATCGCCGACCACGTCCTGCTCGAATTCGACGGACCGCCGCAGCCGCAACTGCAATGGCGCACGCACCTGCTCGCGGCCGGGCTCGGCGACGCGCGCCCGAAAGGCGTGCTGCGCTTCAACCAGTACGACCAGGTGATCCAGGCCGCGATCGCGGGCCAGGGCGTCGCGCTCGGGCGGCTCGCGCTCGTCGCGCCGATGCTCGCGGACGGGCGGCTCGCGGTGCTCGGGCCGCACACGCAGGCGCTGTCGGAGGCGTACGGCTACTGGCTGTTCCAGCACGATCCGGCACCACGCCGCGAAGTCGCCGAAGTCCGCGACTGGATGCTCGCCGAAGCAGCCGAATGCGATACCGCAATGCGTGCGCACGATACGGCGTCGGCATAGGCCGGAGCCGGTTCCGCGAATGCCGCCGGCCGCGGCCGGGCACGCCCGCCGGATCCCGCGCGCCCTTCGTCGCATTCCCCGCACGCATGCCAACCTGACCGAATGATCGCTTGAGCGTCGATGGGGCCGATCGTCTAATCGGATCGAGCGCGGCCGTTTTGCCGCGCCCCCATTCCGGAGACACGCATGACCCCGATCGAGCAGGAAGTCCGCCGCCGCTGGCTGCCCGTACTGGCCGGCGGCCTGATCATGGGCGCCGCGCTCGGCATCCGCCACGTGCAGGGCCTGTTCCTCGCGCCGGTGTCGCTCGATCACGGCTGGTCGCGCGAAGCGTTCGGGCTCGCGCTGGCGCTGCAGAACCTGATCTGGGGCGTCGCGCAGCCGTTCACGGGCATGATCGCCGATCGTTTCGGGTCGCTGCGCGTGATCGTCGCCGGGATGCTGCTCTATGCGGCCGGGCTCGTCACGATGGCGCATGCGGCGACGACCGGCATGTTCACTGTCGGTGCCGGGCTCGTGATCGGCATCGCGTTGTCGGGCTCGGCGTTCGCATCGATCTACGGCGCGCTGAGCCGCCTGTTTCCGCCCGACCGGCGCGGCTGGGCGCTCGGCGTCGCAGGCGCGATCGGCGGGCTCGGCCAGTTCTGCATGGTGCCCGTCGCGCAGGAACTGATCGGCGGCATCGGCTGGCGGCATGCGTTCATCGCACTGGCGCTCGTCGCGGTGGTGCTCGCGCCGCTCGCCGTGCTGCTGCGCGACCGGCCCGCGCAGGTTGCCGGCGCCGCCGCCGGCCCCGACCAGTCGATCGGCGAAGCCGTGCGCGAGGCGTTCGCGCATCGCGGCTTCTGGCTGCTGAACGCGGGCTTCTTCGCGTGCGGCTTCCAGCTCGCCTTCATCGCGACGCATCTTCCCGCGTACCTGCTGGATCACGGGCTGCCGGCGCGCCACGCGAGCGTCGCGCTCGCGCTGATCGCGCTGACCAACGTGGCCGGCACCTATGCGTGCGGCCATCTCGGCGGGCTGCTGCGGCGCAAGTACGTGCTGTCGGTGCTGTACCTCGTGCGTGCGCTCACGATGGCCGTGTTCGTCGCCGCGCCGCTGTCGCCCGCGAGCGTCTACGTGTTCGCGGCCGTCATGGGGTTCACGTGGCTCGGCACCGTGCCGCTGACGAACGGCGTGATCTCGCAGGTGTTCGGCGTGCGGTACATCGCGACGCTGTTCGGCTTCGTGTTCTTCGGTCACCAGCTCGGCAGCTTCTTCGGTGTCTGGCTCGGTGCGCTCGTGTACGACGCAACGCATTCGTACATGCCGCTATGGATCGGCTCGATCGCGCTCGGCGTACTCGCGGCGCTGCTGCACCTGCCGATCAACGACGCGCGCGTCGCGCGTCCGGCAGCGGGCAACGCGGCGTGGGCATGATCCGCGCGGCACTGGCCGCCGGCACGCTCGCGTTCGTCGCGTGGTGCGGCGCGGCCTACTTCGATTCGGGCGTCGCGTACGCGCTGCTCGAACACGCCGCGTTCTGCAATTGACGCGGCAACCCGGAGCGGGCGGTCAGCGGCGCTTCGGCAATGCGGCCAGCGCATCGAGCGCGCGGGCACGCGCGGCCGCATGCTCGACGAGCGGCTCCGGATAGTCGACGCCGAGCCGCACGCCTGCTGCTTCGAGTTCCAGCGGCGAGGCCTCCCACGGCGCGTGGATCGATGCGGCGTCGAGGCCGGTCAGCTCGGGCACCCAGCGCCGCACGTACGCACCGTCCGGGTCAAACTTCCGCCCCTGCGCGACCGGATTGAAGATGCGGAAATACGGCGCGGCGTCGGCACCGCAGCCGGCCACCCACTGCCAGCTCGCCGCGTTGTTCGCGGGATCGGCGTCGACCAGCGTGTCCCAGAACCACGTTTCGCCCGCGCGCCAGTCGATCAGCAGATGCTTGATCAGGAACGACGCGACGACCATCCGCACGCGGTTGTGCATCCAGCCGGTCGTCCACAGTTCGCGCAGGCCCGCATCGACGAGCGGATAGCCGGTCAGCCCGCGCTGCCACGCGCGCAGCGCGGCGGGATCGTCGCGCCACGGCATCGCATCGAACTGCGCACGGAAGTTGTCGGTCGCGAGTGCCGGAAAGTGGTACAGCAGCGTGTAGCTGAATTCGCGCCAGCCGAGTTCGCTCAGGAACTTGTCGGCGCCCGCCGCGCATGCCGCGCCGCCGGCCTGCGCGGCGCCCTGCACCGCGTGCCACACCTGTCGCGGCGACACGTTGCCGAAGCGCAGGAACGGCGACAGCCGGCTCGTCGCGGGGCGGTCGGGACGGTCGCGCGCATCCGCGTAATCGGCGAGCGAGGTCGTCAGAAACGCGTCGAGCTGCGCGTGCGCGCCGCCTTCGTCGGGCGCGGGCCACGCGTCGCGCAGGCCGCCGGCCCAATCCGGCGCCGGCGGACGCAACGCCAGCGCATCGAGCGCCAGTGCGCGGTCGCTCACGGCCTTCGGCCAGCGATGAAACCCGATCCGTTCGGGCTCGGGCAGCGGCGCGGCCACCGCGCGATCGCGGCGTGCCGCGCGCCAGTACGCGGTGAACACCTGGTACGGCCCGCCGCTGCCCGTCAGCACCTCCCACGGCTCGTTCAACAGGCTGCCGTTGCTGCTCTCGACCGTGACGCCGCGCGCCTTGAGCGACGCCTTCAGCGCCGCGTCGGCGTCGCGCTGCGGTTGCGCGTAACGACGGTTCCAGTACACCGCTTGCGCACCCGTGTCGTGCACGACGCGTTCGATCTCGCGCGGCGCGTCGCCGCGCAACAGCAGCAGGCGTCCGCCATGACGCGCAAGCGCCGCGTCGAGGCCGGCCAGCGACCCGTGCAGCCACCAGCGCGCCGCGCCGCCGGGCGCGCGCCCGGCGCCGGCGCCCGTATCGTCGACGAATACGCATACGAGCGGCCGGCCCGACGCCACCGCGCGCGTCAGCGCGGGCTGGTCGGTCACGCGCAGATCGTCGCGGAACCAGACGATCGCGGGAGCAACGGACGACTTGGCGGGCACGGGCACCTCGATGACGAAAGCAGGAAGAGACGCGTATTGTCGCGGCTGCGCCGCGCGGTGTCGACGTTCGGCGCGCCGGCGGATCGACGACGGTCACGGCCGTCGCGCCCCCCCTGCCGCCCCCGGTGAAACGCCTTAGTCCATTCCGACGATTCTTCGCCGCATGCGCCGGCCTACGCTCGATGTCGGGTACGCCGCGCGGCACGTGCCGGCCGCTACCGGCACC
>NZ_LDVA01000271.1:0-14781 GCF_050768715.1 Burkholderia sp. ZZQ-2
CAGCAGCTTCAGGTTCGCGACCGCGACGGCTGCCGCCACCGGGTGGCCCGAGTACGTGAGGCCGTGGTTGAATTCGCCGTTGTCGATGATCGGCCGCGCCACCCGCTCGTGAATGCCGACGGCCCCCATCGGCACGTAGCCCGACGTGAGGCCCTTGGCCATCGTGATCAGGTCCGGCTCGAAGCCGAAGTGCTGGTGCGCGAACCATTCGCCGGTGCGCCCGAAGCCGCCGATCACTTCGTCGGCCACCAGCAGGATGTCGTACTTGCGGCAGATCCGCTGGATTTCCGGCCAGTACGTCGACGGCGGGAAGATCACGCCGCCCGCGCCCTGGAACGGCTCGCCGATGAAGGCCGCGACGTTTTCCGCGCCGAGTTCGAGGATCTTCGCCTCGAGCTGCTGCGCGCGGGCCAGGCCGAACGCTTCCGGCGTTTCGCCGGCCGCCGCCTCGCCGAAGAAATACGGCTGGTCGATGTGCACGATGTGCTCGACCTTCGACGGCATCTGCTCGTGCATGTAGCCCATCCCGCCGAGCGTGCCGCCCGCGATCGTCGAGCCGTGGTAGCCGTTCTTGCGCGAGATCACGACCTTCTTCTGCGGCTGGCCCTGCACGCGCCAGTACTGGTGCACGAGACGCAGCACGGTATCGTTGCCTTCCGAGCCGCTGTTGCAATAGAAGAAGTGGTTGAAGCCCTTCGGCGTGACTTCCGCGAGCATCGCGGAGAGTTCGATCACCGGCGGGTGCGTGGTCTTGAAGAAGGTGTTGTAGAACGGCAGTTCCTGGATCTGGCGATACGCGGCGTCGGCGAGTTCCTTGCGGCCGTAGCCGACGTTCACGCACCAGAGGCCGGCCATCCCGTCGATGACCTTGTTGCCGTCCGAGTCCCACAGGTAGACGCCGTCGGCCTTCACGATCACGCGGCTGCCCGCGCGGTTCAGCGCACCCATGTCCGAGAACGGGTGGATGTGGTGCGCGGCGTCGAGCGCGCGGTATTCGGCGGTCGAGCGCGCCTGCGTCGTGCGCGGTGCGGCGGCCGGCGCGGCGGGCTGGATCCAGGCAGATTCGTTGCGGTACGTCATGTTTCCTCCGTGTTTCCGTATTCGGTTGTGTGCACGCTCAGACGTGCAGCAGCAGATGGCGGCGTTCCCACGAGCTGATCACGCGGAAGAACGCTTCGTATTCGGTTTCCTTCAGCGCGAAATACGCCTTCAGGAACTTGTGGCCGAGGATCTCGCCGAGCGGCTCGCACGCGGCCATCAGCGTCAGCCCTTCCTCGAGGTTGCGCGGCAGCTGGTACGGCAGGTCGTAGCCGTCGCTGACGAGCGGCTCGGTCGGTTCCAGGCGCTGCGTCATGCCGAGGTAGCCGGCCGCGAGCGTCGCGGCGAGCGCGAGGTACGGGTTGCAGTCGACGCCCGGAATCCGGTTCTCGATGCGACGTGCCGACGGGCCCGAGTGCGGGATGCGGAAGCCGACCGTGCGGTTGTCGTAGCCCCACTGCACGTTGATCGGCGCGGCCATGAAGCGCGACAGGCGGCGATACGAGTTGATGTACGGCGCGAAGATCGGCATCAGCGCCGGCGTGTATTTCTGCAGCCCCGCGAGGTAGTTGTAGAACATCGACGTCGCGCCGCCGGTTTCGGGCGACGTGAACAGGTTCTGGCCCGTTTCCTCGTCGACGATGCTCTGGTGCACGTGCATCGCCGAACCCGGTTCGTCTTCCATCGGCTTGGCCATGAACGTCGCGTACATGTTGTGACGCAGCGCGGCCTCGCGCACCGTGCGCTTGAACAGGAACACCTGGTCGGCCAGCGACAGCGCGTCGCCGTGCATGAAGTTGATCTCCATCTGCGCGGCGCCGACTTCGTGGATCAGCGTGTCGATGTCGAGGTTCTGCGATTCGCAGTACTCGTAGATGTCCTCGAACAGCGGGTCGAACTCGTTGACGGCCTCGATCGAATACGACTGGCGGCCCGTTTCCGGGCGGCCCGTGCGGCCGACCGGCGGACGCAGCGGCAGGTCGGGATCCTTGTTCATGTCGACCAGGTAGAACTCGAGCTCGGGCGCGACGACGGGCTTCCAGCCCTTCGCCTTGTACAGGTCGAGCACGCGGCGCAGCACGTAGCGCGGCGAGATCTCGACCGGCGAGCCGTCGAAGTGCACGCAGTCGTGGATCACCTGCGCGGTCGGGTCGACGGCCCACGGGATCAGGCGAATCGTCGACGTGTCGGGCACGCACACCATGTCGGGGTCGGTCACGCCGGTCAGCGAACCGTCTTCCGGATATTCGCCGGTGACGGTCTGCACCATCACGGCTTGCGGCAGGCGCATCGATTCGCCGGACGTGAACTTGTTGCGGGGCGTGATCTTGCCGCGCGCGATGCCGGCCATGTCGGGAATGATCGCTTCGATCTCGGTGATCCGGTACTGCTTCAGGAAATCTTCGATGTCTTGCATGTCTGTTCTCGTTGGTTGGGTCGGCGCGCTCAGGCGAGCGCGGCGGCGGCCGTGGCGCGCGTGCGGGCGGCGCGGCGCGCGCGGCAGGCATCGCCGAAGGCGCGGAAGATCGCGCTCGACAGCGGGTCCTGCGCATGCCGCCATTCCGGGTGCCACTGCACGGCGAGGGCGAAAGCCGGTGCATCGACGACGCTCACGGCTTCGACCAGGCCGTCCGGCGCGACGGCTTCGACGGCGAGGCCGGAGCCGAGCTGCGCGATGCCCTGCTTGTGCAGCGAGTTCACGCGCACTTCGTCGCGGCCGCCGGCGAGCGCGTGCAGCTTGCCGCCGGGCGTCAGTCGCACGACGTGCGCGGGGCCGTATTGCGTGTCCATCGGCGCGTCGTCGTCCTCGCGGTGATCGGCGAAGCCCGGCACTTCATGCACGCGCTGATGCAGCGTGCCGCCGCAGACGACGTTCAGCTCCTGGAAGCCGCGGCAGACTGCGAGCACCGGCACGCCCGCGGCGATCGCCGCGCGCAGCAGCGGCAGCGTCGTCGCATCGCGGGCCGGGTCGTGCTTCGTGCCGGGTGCGCTCGGTTCGCCGCCGTACAGGTGCGGCTCGACGTTCGAGTAGCTGCCGGTGAACAGCAGGCCGTCGACCGTGTCGAGGATGTCGTCGGTCGACTGGCGCTCGCCGAGCGCGGGCAGCACCATCGCGAGCGCCTGCGCGCCGTCGACGATCGCGGCGACGTATTTGTCGCCGACCGTATGCGACGCGTGTGCACCGATCTGCGTGTGGTCGGCGGTGATGCCGACGAGTGGTTTCCTTCTTTCCATGACGTCAATCAGTTATCCGGAGGGTTGTTGCGTACGTCTTGCCGGATGTGGCGAAACGCCGGCGTGCAACAGCCCCGCAGCCTGGCGCAAAGCGCAAGGCCGCTGGTGAATGGGCGCAACGGGATGGCGTGGCGATCCGCGCTGCGCGCGACGATCAGGCCGTCGTTCGTTTCATTGCGATACGCGACGCGGCAACGAATGCGCGAACGCGTTCCGTCACCGCATGGACCATGCGGTTGGCGAATCAGCAAACGAAACGAACGACGTAAAGAAAGGAGAGGCGCTACGGCAGCAGCGACGCCACTTCGTCGGTATCGACGGCGACGAATGCGCGTGCGGAAACGGCGTTGTGGCGCCGAACGGAACGACGGGAAAGGATGGTGTAGATCGACAGATGCTGCAGGCGAGGACTATGCCAGCCGCAACTGCCATCGGAAGGGGATGCCGCGCTGCGCGAACTTCGCGCCACGCTTCGATCCCACCTCACCAGAGGGCCACGGACTCTCACGATTACACTCGACTGGGTTGTTGAAAGTATTGAACACCCGACCGTTTCGACGCACTGGGCGTTTAAAATAATCAAGGCGCCGGTTACGCGTCATTTACATCGAAGGGCATCAATTTTTGCGTTGCAATAACGCTTTTTGCTGCCGATGAACGCTTGATGACGCGAACCTGAGAGCCAGCATATACGAGCCAAAAACGGCGTCAAATGTTTTTTAACGGTGTTGCATCAGGGCTTTCCCGAGCAGTGCAAACAAAAGATTCGCAAACGGAATAATCGACGGGGTGTTCATTATTTCGAACGCCTTTCAGGGTTTTCCCCGCTGATGTGCGGCATAAAGTGATTAGAATATTCAACGGCTGTCCACTGCGTCGTTTCACTTTGTCATCGCACCTATCGTGTCCGAAACCGAATCGATGTCCACCGAAGTCGCCGAGCGCCTGCGTTTCGTGCGCAACAAGCATGGCCTGTCGCAGCGCGAACTCGCGAAGCGGGCCGGCGTGACCAACGGCACGATCTCGCTGATCGAACAGGGCCGCGTGAGCCCGTCGGTCGGCTCGCTGAAGAAGCTGCTGGAATGTATCCCGATGAGTCTCGCGGAGTTCTTCACGTTCGAGCTCGTCGAGTCGCGTTCGGTCGTGTCGCGTCGCGACGAGATGCCGAACCTCGGCAACGACACGCTCGCGTTTCATCTGGTCGGCGCGAGCGTGAAGGACCGCAACATGTGCATCCTGCGCGAGGTCTACCAGCCGCACGCCGATACGGGGCCCGAGATGCTCGTGCACGCGGGGCACGAGGGCGGTGTCGTCGTGTCGGGCCGGCTCGAGCTGACCGTCGACGGCGCGACGTGGCTGCTCGACCCCGGAGACGGCTATTACTTCGAAAGCCGTTTGCCGCACCGTTTTCGCAATCCCAGCGCGGACCTGATCTGCGAGGTCGTCTCGGCCAATTCGCCGGCGACCTTCTGACCTCCCGACCGCGCATCACCGCATTCGCTGCCGGCCGGCTGCGCGTCACGCGCAGCGGCGCGTCGCATCGCGAATGCCAAAAAACTGAGGCATCCTGATGAACAAGTTGACTTTGGCTGACTGGCAGGACAAGGCGGCGTCGCTCGAGATCGAAGGGCGCGCATTCATCGACGGCGCGTCGCGCGACGCGCACGGCGGCAAGACGTTCGACTGCGTGAGCCCGATCGACGGCCGCGTGCTCGCGAAGGTCGCCGATTGCGGCGAAGCCGACGTGAACGCGGCCGTCGCGGCGGCGCGTCGCGCGTTCGACGCGGGCGTGTGGGCCGGGCTGAACCCGCGTGCGCGCAAGGCCGTGCTGCTGCGCTGGGCTGCGCTGATGCGCGAGCACCTCGACGAGCTGTCGCTGCTCGAAACGCTCGACGCGGGCAAGCCGATCGGCGACACGACGACGGTCGACGTGCCGGGCGCCGCGTATTGCGTTGAATGGTTCGCGGAAGCGATCGACAAGGTGGGCGGCGAGGTCGCGCCGGCGGATCATCATCTCGTCGGTCTCGTCACGCGCGAGCCGGTCGGCGTGGTGGCCGCCGTCGTGCCGTGGAACTTCCCGATCCTGATGGCCGCATGGAAATTCGGCCCCGCGCTCGCGGCCGGCAACAGCGTCGTGCTGAAGCCGTCGGAGAAATCGCCGCTGACCGCGATCCGCGTCGCACAGCTCGCGTACGAAGCCGGCATTCCGGCGGGCGTGTTCAACGTCGTACCGGGGGCCGGCGAGCCCGGCAAGCTGCTCGCGCTGCATCGCGACGTCGACTGCATCGCATTCACCGGCTCGACGGCAGTGGGCAAGCTGATCATGCAGTACGCCGCGCAGTCGAACCTGAAGCGCGCGTGGCTCGAGCTCGGCGGCAAGTCGCCGAACATCGTGCTGCCCGATTGTCCCGATCTCGACCGCGCGGCGCAGGCGGCCGCCGGCGCGATCTTCTACAACATGGGCGAGATGTGCACGGCCGGCTCGCGGCTGCTCGTGCATCGCGACATCAAGGATGCGTTCATCGAGAAGCTCGTCGCGGCCGCGCGTGCGTACGTGCCCGGCAATCCGCTCGATCCGTCGGTGTCGATGGGCGCGATCGTCGACGGCATCCAGCTCGAGCGTGTGCTCGGTTATATCGAGGCCGGGCGCAGCGAGGGCCGGCTCGTCACCGGCGGTGCGCGCGTGAAGGCGGAAACGGGCGGCTTCTACGTGGAGCCGACGGTGTTCGAGGTGAAGCCGGATGCGAGGATCGCACGCGAGGAGATCTTCGGGCCCGTGCTGTCGGTGATCGTGTTCGACGACGTCGACGAGGCCGTGCGGATCGCGAACGATACCGAGTACGGGCTGGCCGCGGCCGTGTGGACGTCGAACCTGACGACCGCGCACGACGTGTCGCGCCGGCTGCGCGCGGGCACCGTCTGGGTGAACTGCTACGACGAGGGCGGCGACATGAACTTCCCGTTCGGCGGCTACAAGCAGTCGGGCAACGGCCGCGACAAGTCGCTGCACGCGCTCGAGAAGTACACCGAACTGAAGTCGACGCTGATCCGGCTGCGCTGATGCACTGCGGGGCGCGGGCGCAGCGCCGTACGGCGTGTGCCCGCGCTCGCGTTGTGCGTAAGTTATGCGGTGCGCAGCGCGGGGTGGAAGCCGGCGGCTTCGATGATCGACTGCACGCGCTCGGCGCCTTGCGCCGACTCGACCTTGACGATCTTCGCCGCGACGTCGATGTCGAGCTTCGCGGCGGGATCGGCGGCCGTCACCGCGCGCGTGATTGCATTGGCGCAGCCGCCGCAGGTCATGTCCTGGACTTCGAATTCCATCGTGTTCTCCTGAGTTGACGATTGACAAGCATCGACAGCATGAAGCTTGCCACGGTGGGAAGGTCAAGCGTACGCGTGTCGACGAAGTTCCGTGTCGCGGCTCCGGTGTGACGACAGTAGTGCGGCGACAGCGTGTTGTAAAGGTGATGTCTGATGAATGGCGGGCGGGCTTTTGACGTCATTCGGCACTTGTCCCGATTGACGGTGAAGCGTTCCGGGCGAAGCGGGGCGGATGCCTTGCCGGGCAAGGCGTGGCGGCGCTCCATGAAGCACGATCACCATGTCGCCAGTAAGGGTACGCGAGTTGGAAATGCGAATCGATCTTAGTATCAGCTCCCTTCGATATTTCAATTCGTTACCCCCATGAACCGTTTTGCTTTCGGCTTTTCGCTGGCGCTGCTGGGCGCATCGGCAACGTCCGCATTCGCGGCCGACGATGTCGTCAACCTGACCCTGAAGGATCACAAGTTTTCGCCGGACGGCGTGACGATCCCGGCCGGCAAGAAGGTGAAGTTCGTCGTGAAGAACCTCGACGCGACGCCCGCCGAATTCGAGAGCGACGATTTCAAGGCGGAGAAGGTCGTGCCTGCCGGCAAGTCGGTGGAGATCCTGGTCGGGCCGCTGAAGGCCGGAACCTACGAGTTCCACGACGAGTATCACGAAGCGCAGTCGAAGACGCAGCTGACCGTCAAGTAAGCGGATACGGACATGCTGTCGACTGCCCTGATCGTCTTTCGTGAAGTGCTCGAGGCCGCGCTGGTGGTGTCGATCGTGATGGCCGCGACGAAAGGCGTGCCGCGGCGCGGCTGGTGGGTCGGCGGCGGGCTGGCGGGCGGCGTGATCGGCGCCGGCCTGATCGCGGCGTTCGCCGACGTGATCTCGCAATGGGCATCCGGCATGGGGCAGGAGGTCTTCAACGCGGGCGTGATGTTCGTCGCGACGCTGATGCTCGCATGGCACAGCATCTGGATGAGCCGGCACGGTCGCGAGATGGCGATGCAGATGACCGCGGTCGGGCGTGCCGTCGCGGCCGGCAGCAAGCCGCTGACGGGGCTCGCGATCGTGGTCGGCGTCGCGGTGCTGCGCGAAGGCTCCGAGGCCGTGCTGTTCCTGTACGGCATCGCGGCGGGCGATCCGGGGCAGACACCGCAGATGATCGTCGGCGGGCTGCTCGGCGTGCTCGGCGGCGCCGGGCTCGGCTACGGGATGTATGCGGGCCTGCTGCAGATTCCGCTGAAGCGCCTGTTTTCCGTCACCAACTGGCTGATCGTGCTGCTCGCGGCGGGGATGGCCAGCCAGTGCGTCGGCTTCCTGCTCGCGGCAGGCCTCGTGCCGTCGTGGGGCGATGCGGTCTGGGATACGTCGTGGCTGCTCAAGGAATCGAGCATCGTCGGCAAGGCGCTGCATACGCTGATCGGCTATACCGCGCGCCCGGCGGGCATCCAGATCGTCGCGTATCTCGCGACGCTGGCCGCGATTGTCGGGCTGGCACGGTTCGTCGGCCGGCCGCAGGCGGCGGTGCGGCCGCCACGGGCCGCAGCTTGAGTTGTCCTGGTTCGAATGACAAAGGGGCGTCGATGACGCCCCTTTTTTCATTGTCGGCTCGCGGCCGACTCGTGTCCGGCGTCGATCACGGCGCGCAGGTTGCGCACGCTCAGCGGTGGCTGTCGATCCAGGCGCGGGCCCATTCGAGCCCCGCTTCGCGCGCGTCGTCCTCGGTGTCGAACACGCCGAGCACGCCGGACGCCTCCACCAGCTTGTTGTTCTGCGTGATCGTGCCGCTCGCCGCGAAGCGCTCGGGCTGCAGGATCTCGTCCTGCTGCAGGATCGCGTGGCCCCAGATCTGGTAGCCGTGGTAGGTTTGCGCTTCCATTATCGAGTCACCTCCGCGGAGCGGTTGTGCGTGCCGACGCGCAGCACGTTGCCGTCCGGTGTGTATTGCCGCGGGATGTCGGAGTAATTCAGTGCGTGCTGCGCATCGGGCGCAGCCGGCTGCATGACCGTCAGGCGTCCCGGTGCGGGCTGCGCGACGGGGCGCGGAGCGGCCGGCGTCTCGGCCGCGGTGGCGGGCGGACGATGCGAGCCGGCTTTCACCGCCTGCGCGACACGGCGCTTGTGCGGTTTCACCGCGGCTTTCGGCGTGGCATTCGCGTGCTTCTCCACGCTCTTGCCGGCGCGAGCATCGGCGCTGGTATGCGCGGCCGGCGTGCGGGCGGCCGGCTGCCGCGCCTCGGGCGGGTTCCAGACTTCGACGTAGTGCTCGGCGGCCCAGCCCGTCGACGCGAACGTCAGCGCCAGCAATCCGCATCCAAAGAGTCTTACTACCATTGTGTCTCCGTCATATTCGTTGCGGGGCGCGTCGCGGTATCCGGTGCGGGGGCGGCCGTGCAGGGGGATTCGGGGGGCCGGTTCAGGAGAACACCTCGAGCCCGTGTTTCTCGACGATCTGGAGCATCCGTGCGGCGATGCCGCTCGGCCGCTTGTCGCCCTGTTCCCATTGGCGGATCGTCGACGTTGTCGTGTTCAGGTAGAGCGCGAACACGCTCTGGCTGACATTGACGGATTTGCGGATGCGGGCGATGGCTTCCGGATCGAACCGCGGGGCGGCTTCGATGCAGAGATCGTCGTATTCGCGCATCGTCTTCTTGTCGATCAACGCGGCACGATAGAGGCCCGACGCGGCGCTGTGGGTCGCCTCCGTTGCGTCGCTCTTGAATCGACTCCTGGCCATTGCAAATCTCCACCCGCTCTTTCAGTGTGACCAGCGTCGCGATATCGGCGCCGGCGCGGCGCCCGACATTCGCGGCGAGCTTTCTGAAGGCACGCCGTTCGCGTTCGTCGATGTCGTCCCGGTCGGGCTTGGCGAACAGGAATACGAAAACCCGCACCTGCCCGACCTTGCTCGGCACGATCCCGCGCTGCCGATTACCGGCACGTCGGGCCGATCAGGTCAGCACAGGATTATATGCCACTACGTGGTACATATTTCGACCTGGCCGAATGGCCTGCTTCGTGCCGATACGGGTCGATACGGGGTCGGGACGGCATCGCGGGGCCGTCCCGGTCGTCCCGCCTTACTCCACCGTCACCGATTTCGCGAGGTTCCGCGGCTTGTCGACGTCGGTGCCGCGCGCGCACGCGGTGTGATACGCGAGCAACTGCAGCGGCACGACGTGCAGGATCGGCGACAGTTGCCCGTAATGCTCCGGCATCCGGATCACGTGCAGGCCGTCGTCGTTGACGATCTGCGTGTCGGCATCGGCGAACACGTACAGCTCGCCGCCGCGCGCACGCACTTCCTGCATGTTCGACTTCAGCTTCTCGAGCAGCGTGTCGTTCGGCGCGACCGTGACGACCGGCATCGCTTCCGTGACGAGCGCGAGCGGCCCGTGCTTCAGTTCGCCGGCCGGATAGGCCTCGGCGTGGATGTACGAGATTTCCTTCAGCTTCAGCGCGCCTTCGAGCGCGATCGGGTAGTGCAGCCCGCGGCCGAGGAACAGCGCGTTTTCCTTGCGCGCGAATTCCTCCGACCACGCGATGATCTGCGGCTCCAGCGCGAGCACGCTGTTCAGCGCGGCCGGCAGGTGGCGCAACTGCTTCAGGAACCCGGCTTCCTGCGCGGCATCGACGTGACCGCGCAGCTTGCCGAGCGTCGCGGCCAGCACGAACAGCGCGACGAGCTGCGTCGTGAACGCCTTCGTCGACGCAACGCCGATCTCGGTGCCCGCGTGCGTCAGGAACTGCATTTCGGTGAGGCGCACCATCGCGCTCGTCGCGACGTTGCACACCGCGAGCGTGTGCGTGTGGCCGAGCGACTGCGCGTGCTTGAGCGCCGCGAGCGTGTCGGCGGTCTCGCCCGACTGCGAGATTACGAGCACGAGCTGGCGCGGGTTCGGCACCGATTCGCGGTAGCGGTATTCGCTCGCGATCTCGACCTGGGTCGGGATCTTCGCGATCGATTCGAGCCAGTATTTGGCGGTGAGGCCCGAGTAGTAGCTCGTGCCGCATGCGAGGATCAGCAGGCTGTCGATCTCCGCGAACGCGGCGGGCGCGGCGTCGCCGAACAGCGTCGCGTCGAAGGCTTCCGTCTGCGGCACGGTATCGCTGATCGCGCGCGGCTGCTCGAAGATTTCCTTCTGCATGAAGTGGCGATACGGGCCCAGCTCGACCGCGCCGCCGTATGCGCTGACCACGCGGATCTCGCGCTGCGCGAGCGCGCCGTCCCGGTCGACGATCTTCACGCCGTCGAGCGACAGCTCGCACACGTCGCCTTCCTCGAGGAACGTGAAGTGGTCGGTGCTGCCCGCGAGCGCGAGCGCGTCGGACGCGAGAAAGTTCTCGCCGTCGCCGTGGCCGACCACGAGCGGCGAGCCCTGGCGCGCGCCGACGACGGTGTGCGGCTGGTCCTTGTGGATCACGGCGATCGCATACGCGCCGTGCAGCTGCTGCACGGCTTCGCGCACCGCGTCGAACAGGTTGCCGCGATACAGGCTGTGCACGAGGTGGGCGATCACTTCGGTGTCGGTTTGCGACACGAATTCGTAGCCCTTCGCGCGCAGCGCTTCGCGCAGCGGCTCGAAGTTCTCGATGATGCCGTTGTGGACGAGCGCGAGCGCGTTCGACGAGAAGATCGGGTGCGCGTTGTGCGTGACGGGCGCGCCGTGCGTGGCCCAGCGCGTGTGCGCGACGCCGGTCGTGCCTTCGAGATGCGATTCGCGCACCTGCGCGTCGAGATCGGCGACGCGTTCGACGCTGCGCGCGCGCTTCGGCGCATCCGGCTCGAGCACGGCGACGCCGCACGAGTCGTAGCCACGGTATTCGAGGCGCCGCAAACCTTCGATCAGCACCGGAACGATATTACGTTGCGCAACTGCGCCGACAATGCCACACATGAGGATCAGTCCTGTAAGTCGACGCGGGCGCCGTCGGGGCGCCCGCAAAAGGTTCAGCTTTTCTTCTTGACCGGGCGGACGTAGCCGCTCTTCGCGGTCTGGGTCTTCTCGTTCAACGCGAGCAGGCCTTCGGCCACGTCCTTCCAGATCGTCGTGCCGGCGGCGATCGTCACGCCGCGGCCGACGCGCACGGGCGCGACCAGCTGCGTGTCGGAGCCGACGAACACGTCGTCCTCGATCACGGTGCGGAACTTGTTCGCGCCGTCGTAGTTGCAGGTGATCGTGCCCGCGCCGATGTTCACGCGCGCGCCGATGTCGGCGTCGCCGATGTACGTGAGGTGGTTCGCCTTCGAGCCGTGGCCGATCACCGCGTTCTTCACCTCGACGAAGTTGCCGACGTGCGCTTCGTCCGCGAGCTGCGCACCGGGGCGCAGCCGTGCGTACGGGCCGATCACGGTGTGCGCGCCGAGCTCGGCGCCATCGATGTGCGTGAACGCGTCGATGCGCGTGCCCGCGCCGACCGACGCGTTGCGGATCACGCAGTTCGCGCCGATCGTCACGTTGTCCGCGAGCGTCACGTTGCCCTCGAACACGCAGTTCACGTCGATCGACACGTCGCGGCCGCAGCGCAGCGTGCCGCGCACGTCGACGCGCGCCGGATCGGCGAGCGTGACGCCGTCGACGAGCAGCGTTTCCGCGATATTGCGCTGATGAATGCGTTCGAGCTCGGCAAGCTGCGCCTTGCTGTTCACGCCGAGCGTTTCCCATTCCTCGTCGGGCTGCGCGGTGACGACCTCGAAACCGGCCTCGATCGCGAGTTCGACGACGTCGGTCAGGTAGTACTCGCCCTGCGCGTTCTCGTTCTTCAGTGCGCCGAGCCACATCGACAGCTGGGCCGTGGGCGTGACGATGATGCCCGTGTTGATCTCGGCGATCTTCAGCTGTTCGGGCGACGCGTCCTTCTGCTCGACGATGCGTGTGACGAAGCCGGCCGCGTCGCGCACGATGCGGCCGTAGCCGGTCGGATCGTCGAGCGTGACGGTCAGAATCCCGTAGCGGCCTTCGCGCGCGGCATCGACGAGGCGCTGCAGCGTCGACGCGCGCGTGAGCGGCACGTCGCCGTACAGCACGAGCGTCGGTTGCGCGGGATCGAGGAGCGGCAGCGCCTGACGCACCGCGTGGCCGGTGCCGAGCTGCTCTGCCTGCACCGCGAACTGGACGTCGGGCGCGGCGACGGCGGCCTGGACCTGCTCGGCACCGTGACCGACGACGACGACGAGCCGGGACGGCTGCAGCGTGCGCGCGGTGTCGATGACGTGGGAGAGGAGCGGCCTGCCGGCCAGGGGGTGAAGCACTTTCGGCAGCGCGGAACGCATGCGCTTGCCGGTGCCTGCCGCCAAAATCACGATATTCATGGCGCCAGCTTGTCAGAGGAGTTCGAAGCCGACCATTTTAGCATGCAGCCCCTGCCGTTCCGGGCCTGTCGCGGCGGGGCGACGGCGCCGGAAAAGGGCCGCGCGGCCCCGTTCCGGCGGGTGTTCGGGCCCTGCTTACAGGTCGTCGAACTGGACGATCGAGATCGGCCGGGCGCCACCCGGCGCCGCCGCGTCGTCGCCCGATGCGCACGGTTCCTCGTCGAACGCGATGTCGCCTTGCGGATCGGCCTCGCCGGTCGCGCGCAGCGACTGGAACGGGTACAGCGTCGTGTCCATCAGGTGCGACGGCACGACCTTCGCGAGCGCGTTGAACATGTTGTCGACGCGGCCCGGGAAGCGCTTGTCCCATTCGCGGATCAGCGCCTTCATTTCCGCGCGCTTCAGGTTCGGCTGGCTGCCGCACAGGTTGCACGGGATGATCGGGAATTCGCGCAGTTCCGCGTATTTCTCGAGATCGGTTTCCTTCACGTACGCGAGCGGGCGGATCACGATGTTCTTGCCGTCGTCCGACTGCAGCTTCGGCGGCATCCCCTTCAGCTTGCCGCCGTAGAACATGTTGAGCAGCAGCGTCTGCACGATGTCGTCGCGGTGATGGCCGAGCGCGATCTTGGTCGCGCCGAGCTCGCCGGCCACGCGGTACAGGATCCCGCGGCGCAGGCGCGAGCACAGCGAGCAGGTCGTCTTGCCTTCGGGCACGAGCCGCTTGACGATGCTGTAGGTGTCCTGGTTCTCGATGTGGAACGGCACGCCGACCTGCTTCAGGTACTCGGGCAGCACGTGCTCGGGGAAGCCCGGCTGCTTCTGGTCGAGATTCACCGCGACGATGTCGAAATCGATCGGCGCGCGCTCGCGCAGGCGCAGCAGCACGTCGAGCATCGCGTAGCTGTCCTTGCCGCCCGACAGGCACACCATCACCTTGTCGCCTTGCTCGATCATGTTGAAGTCGCCGATTGCCTGGCCGACCTGGCGCACGATCCGCTTGAACAGCTTGTTGTTCTCGTACGCTTCCTTCTGCTCGCGGCGCGTCAGCGCCTGGCGGCCGGCCGGGGCGGCGGCTGCGTCGTGGGTGGCGGCATCGGCCGCCGCGTCGTTCATGTGGGGGGCGTTCATGCGCGCTCCTCGTCCTTGATGCGAAAGACTTCGACGCCGACGGCGTCGCAGTCCGGATAAGCGTCCGGTTTCTCGGTACAGACGCGTACCGCGCGCACGGCGTCGTGCGCCAGCAGGTGCGCGGCGATCGCGTCGCACAGCGTTTCCTGCAGGTGGATGTGGCCGCGCGCCACGCATTGCGCGACGCTCTGCTTCATCAGGTCGTAGTCGACGACTTCATGCAGCCGGTCGTCCACGGGAGTGGACATCGCGAGCGGCACGAACAGGTCGACGTTGATGACGACGCGCTGCTCGCCGCGCTTCTCGTGTTCGAAGGCACCGATGTTGATGTGCACTTCGTAGTCGCGCAGGTAGAGCCTGCGGCAGTCCGCGAGGCGGGGGTGCAGGAGAGCGGAAAACATGGTCGTCCCAGTCAAATTGGCGTGCGCACACGCAAAGCGGCGCGGGCGGCGGCAGTCAGGCCGCGCGATCCGCGCAGTTCATTCATTCGGGCCGGCGGCGGGCGGCACGAGGTGCTCGCCGCCGTCGACGGTCAGCGTCGCGCCCGTGACGCCGGGCGCGCTCGCGAGATAGCAGGCGGCCGCGGCGATGTCGTCCGCGTGCGCCGCGTGGCCGCGCACGAGCGCCGCGACCCGCACCTTCGGCGCGAGCGCCAGCGCCAGCGCCGACGTCGCGCGGTTCAGCGCGGCCTGCATCAGCGCGTGCGACAACTGCGCAGGCGCAGGGTGAAACAGCGCCTGGTCCAG